>JANMIS010000003.1:0-3264 GCA_031375925.1 Synechococcales cyanobacterium OTE_70_concoct_197_sub | reverse complement strand
ATTTCCCACCACCCGTGGGCATAACAATTAAGGCATCTTTCTGTGCGCACAATGTTTCAACGATGGTCCTTTGCTCTCCCCGAAATTCATCAAAGCCCCAAATGGATTTTAGGATTTGCTGTGGTGTTGGGCGTAGCTTTGCGGTGGGAATCTGGGACATAGAGGTTGCTTTGATGGTCTGTCTAGGGTACCCAATGCCCGATCGATTTTCCCGATAGACCTGCGCGATGTAGGGGGCTTGGTTTGCTGTGACCTAAGCCTTGTACGGTATACTGAATAGGATCTATCTGACGATCGCACTCTCATGTCCTACAGCCAGTTTGAGAATTTAGAACAGGCGATCGATGCCTTTGAACTTACCGTGGTGGAATCGGTTTTTTTACCTGCAATGGCAACCGTTTTCCCGTCGGAGATGCTGTTGACTTTTCTCCGTCGATCGGTGCCGATCGTCTCAGCAGCGAGTGAGAAGGCACGTTCTGAAGGGATTATTTATCCTGTATTGTTAGAAGTGAGAGATTTACTGAAAGACCAGATTTCGCTCTTCTCGGGGCGGGATTTTAATGTCGATGCGAAAGTCGGACTCAATGGAATTGTAGATTTTTTGATTTGTCGATCGCCTATTGTGTCGGTCCCTAGTGCGCCTGCGGTGATATTAGTCGAGGCAAAGAAAGCTGATATTGCCAGTGGGTATGGACAATGTGTTGCAGAAATGGTGGCGGCGCAGCGATTTAATCACCAAAAAGGAACCGGAAATCTGCCAGTGTATGGCTGTGTGACCAACGGGTTATTGTGGCGATTTTTAAAATTGGATCAACAGACAGTGATGATCGATTTAATCGATTACGGGCTAAACCCTTTAGGCGATTTGTTAGCAAAACTAATGTGGATGGCGATCGCGCCATAAATCAGATGGTGGTAGCGAATGATATCGCAATCGCCCGTGGATCGCCCTGATGTTCCAAATTTTGTGTCCCAGCCGATGCATGAAGCGATTCCTGATTTGATGGTGTGGTTAGAAACGATCGGATTACAACTTTCTGTAACACCGATTTCACAAAGTTGCTCTTGTAAAATCTGGCACACCTCAGCACCGAAAAGAACCCTAAGCTGCCCCAAGGTCCACCTCCAAACTTGTAATAAACAGTTCATTTAATAATCTCGTCTGAATTTCCGACGCATCTGCCACTTCTAAGAAAAGCTCGATCGCTCACTAGCATGGAAGTAAGTTGCTAATCTTTCAAATACTGAGTCCTGTCGCGCTGCGTTAACAACAATTTAGCTTCCAATGCATCCCACTCCGCCATTTCCACTTGATGAATGATTTGATCTAATTTCGATCGGTATTGATACAACGACGCTAACAGCGCATCAGTATTAAACTCCGCCATAAGCCGTCCGAGTTCAGGATTGCCGCCGCCCACCCGACTCGTATCCCGAAACCCCGAACTCGCAAGCTGCACCGCTAACTCCCGCACCGAAACATCTCGCTCCGATCGGCATACCTCAATTAAACTCGCACTCACCATCACCGGAAGATGGGAAATCAATGCCACGGCTCGATCGTGAGTGCTTGGGTCACATTGATACAGCTTCGCCCCCAACGATCGCACCAAACTCGCTACGGCATTCACCGCCTCAATCGGAGTCGTCTCCGTCGGAGTCAACACGTAGGGATTACCTCGAAATAAATGGAATAACGCCGCATGAATTCCCGTCTCTGCCGTTCCTGCCATGGGATGTCCGCCGACAAAAGGATTTTCAGATTGAACTTCAGTTAAAAGCGCTTGCATTTGGGAGACGATCGGCGCTTTCACAGAACCTACATCGGTCAGAATAGCCGTTTTGGGTAGAAAAGGTAGAATTTGCTCAGTTGTGGAAAGAATCTGCGACAAAGGCGTACACAAAAACACCATGTCCACTGTGCTCAAAATACTGAACTCTGTGCTTGCATCATCCACTGCCCCAATTTCGATCGCGCCTTTACAGGTGCTGTCCTTTCGACTAACGCCCATCACCGTATGGCCCAAGGCCTTGGCGTCCAAACCTAGTGAGCCGCCGATTAACCCCAAACCTACAATTCCAAGCTTCATCATCGGTCCCTTCGAGTTATTCTGTTCCATCCTAGAACGATTTCTAGAACGATTTACGTAGAGGATTTCCAAATCTCTCAGGGAATACTTTTTTTCAAGAGACCACTCAGACCATCCCTCAAAAACCCCTGCCACCGCTTGAATCGCACCCTCTAGAGTTCCTGGAAAATTGCATGAATGCCGACGATTTAATGACTCAATATCAAGCTGGATCGCGCGATTTTCCAGGAATTATCGTCATAGAAGGCAATCTTCGGGGTGCAGATCTTAGTGATGCCAATCTTCAAGACTCCACCTTCAAGCTCGTTAACCTCAACAACGCCAATCTCCAGCGCGCTAACCTCAAAGGGGCCAAGCTCAACGTCACAAAACTCGGTAAAGCCCGCCTCAGTCACTGCAATCTCAGCTATGCTAACCTGAGTGTCACCAACCTTGTCTTGGCTGATTTAAGCCATGCGAACCTCAGCCACGCCACCTTAATCAAGGCTGAACTTCAACGGGCCAATCTTTCCCACTGCAACCTCCACCGCGCCAATCTTTCCACCGCTGACTTGCAGGACACAAAACTCCGTCAAGCCAATCTCACAGGGGCAAACTTGAGCCGATCGGACCTACGCCGATCGGTCCTAACCGCCGCAAACCTCGAACAGGCCAATCTGCACAGCAGTGACCTCACAGGAGCTGATCTAACGGGCGCAAACCTCACCCGCGCCGAACTCCGTCAAGCCAATCTCAGTCGCGCCACGCTTCAAGGCGCAAACCTCCAAGGCGCAAATCTACGCTGGGCTGACTTAAGCGGTGCGGACCTGCGTTGGGCCGACTTGAGCGGTGCCGTCCTCAGCGGTTCCAATCTAACGGGGGCTGATCTTGCCCATGCCACCTTAATCGGGACCACGCTAGTCCATGTCGATCTCACCAGCGCAAATCTCTCGGGCGTAGACTGGGCTGATGCAGATTTGACGGGCGCGCAGATTAACGGGGTCAAGCTTCACGGCACCCATCGCTACGGAGCCAAAATGGATGATGTCACCTGTCGCTGGCTGGATCTCAGTCTCAATGGCGATCGGACCCAAGTTTATACTTTTCAATCGGCTGAAGCGTACGAATTTTTCTATCGGTCTGCACCCAAAGTGCAAGTCACTTTGGATGCCAGCATTGCGATCGATGCCTACAG
>JANMIS010001065.1:0-3759 GCA_031375925.1 Synechococcales cyanobacterium OTE_70_concoct_197_sub | reverse complement strand
GGGATTTACAAGAGATTTTTGGATGCTATACGATCGGGGATGTGTGGAAGTTTGTGCGGGCGGAGGTGTCGGGGATGAAGAGCGATCGGCCTCTATTACGAACTGAATATTCTCGCGAGTATGTGGAGAAGTTGGAGGCGGAGACGATTTTGAAATTACTGAAGGGGATTGTTTTGCGACGGTTGGATGCGAGATAAACAATCTGCGAAGGCTGGAAATTGATAGTACAAATCAACTATCGCAAAAGCTTTGGACTTCTGTCTCATACACAGTTAACCTGAATCTCGATCGACTCGTGAAATGCTTAATTTAAAAGGGTTTTAGACGATCGTCTTCGGACTACTTTTGAGGCTTGGACTAAAATTGGACTAAATTTCAAACCCTATTTCGCCGTGATTTTGAACCCAGAAATTTCTCACGAAACAGGCTCGCCCTACTATAAACTACATCCTCAAAAACCGATCGTTTTTACCCATCAGCAGGTGTCAACCAGCCTCAATCGATCGGGCATACTACCCTCAAAATCAAACTCAAAAGTATCAAAAATCATGGGCGATGGATTCGATGGATTCGGTTATGGCACCTTTGGATTTCTCATATGGTTCTTCGGTGGATTACCCCTCGCCATCCTCTTGTTTTTAGGTTGGGGAATTTACTTATTTACTCAGTCACAAAGTCCCTACGAACATATCCGAAAAAATAGAATCAAAACGCGATACTTCCTACTTCGGAGTATCGCTGGAATCATAGCGGGAAGCATCGCCGGATTCATCATTTTATTCCTACTCACAGGCAACATTGACGACTGCAACTTATTCCAAGCCCAACTCAGAAGATCAAGGCAATCAATGTACTCAGCCGAAGTAAGGTCGATCGCACAACAAAAATCCCAAACCATGAACTGCCCCGCCATTCTGAAATATGACAACATAACCCTCTTATCTCTAATCGCCCTACTCATCACCTCAACCGCCCCCTCACTCGGCCTCATCTGCGCCATGAACCTCAATCGGAACTGATAACGATCGGCGGACTTGCTCAGTATTGCAATCTCATTCGTGACTTAAAGTGAGTCTTATGTAAGTCTTGTATGATATGATGGTTTTACAGGAATTTATTGATGTCATATGGTGATATCAGTGATATCAAACGTGATGAATAATAAGCATCGAAGCACCCTATCTCAGATCTTCACCGATCCAGTTCCCGCTGACATTCTCTGGTCAGACATCATCAATCTATTCACCGCATTAGGCGCAACCATCAAACAAGGTAAAGGAAGTCGAATTCGGATTGCCCTCAACGATCGAAAGGCAGTTTTTCACGAACCTCACCCCGAACGAGAAACCAACAAAGGGGCAGTCAAATCCGTCCGTGAATTTTTAATGAACGCAGGCATTAACCCAGAGGAAAACTAACCATGCTGAACTACAAAGGATACGTCGGTCACATGGAAGTTGACGACGAAGCCGGAATCATCTTCGGTCGCGTCCTCGACATCCGCGATGTCATCACCTTCACAGGCACAACCGTTAACGAAGCCAAACAAGCCTTTCAAGACTCCGTAGACGACTACCTTGAATTTTGCCAAGAGCAGGGACAAGAACCCGACAAAACCTTCTCCGGGAAACTTCCCTTCCGCACCACCCCCGATCGTCATCGCCAACTCTACCTCGCCGCCACCAAATCCGGCAAAAGCATCAATGCATGGATGGACGAAACCCTCACCCAAGCCGCCGAAACCCTTCTTAATGCATCCTAAAAATCGATCGCTCTCAAAGTCTCAAAAAAGACCTGAAACAGTTCTTTAAATAATTCTCAAACAAGAATCTAATATTCCTCAGGCTGAGACCAATCGACCGACTGGAAATCGTTGGGAGCCTCTTACCGCTCAATCGCAGTTCCCACCGCCATCACTTCCATCACAACAACCAGAATCACTCCCCCCTGAACAGTCACTCCCACCCGACCAATCTCCACTATATAGACTAGAATTCCAATCCACAGAATCAACTCCAGAACCACCCCCAGTAAATCTAGGCCGAGACGGATTCTTCACAAAATCGACAAATCCCATTACGAACTGAACGAATCCCACAACTCCAGAGACACCCATCACCACCAACAAAGCCACCGAGAAGAAATTTTCAAGTGCTGAACTCACCGCAGCCAACGTCGCAAAGATCATCATACTCAAGCTCTCATTTCAAAATCCAGCAACATCCTACTCCTTCAACAATAACCGATCGCCACCCCAGCCTCAAAAAGCCCTCTTCCCGAGACCCGTAAGATGCGTTAAGCGAAGCAACGCATCAAAAACCCAACGCAAAAGCCCTCTTCCCGATCGCCCCTCACCCGCTCCCTCAATCGGTCCCATCTACACCATAAAGCCCGATCGAAAATCACAACGATCGTCCTCAAAATCTCAAAAGAGACTCAAAACAATTCTTTAAATGATTCTCCAACAATAATTTAAGACAAGATTTATTCAAATATAGACTTTTCAAGAAGAAACTCCTTGACTAAATCAAAATCAGAAAAATTATGGTCGAATCTGTCTTAATCCAAACCCCGATCGTCCACCCTAGATTTGGAATATCCTTACCCGGTCACTCAATCCATGAAACCCTTTCACAAATTAGCTTCGTCTCATCTATCTCTAATTTCCCTCCTATCAACTCTAGCTATCGCCCCGATCGCATCCGCCGAAAGCATCACCGTTATCGAAACCCACAACAACTTCCCCAACGGCAGCACCTCAGAAATGGTCAGACCCAGCAACTACACCTACGGAGGTGGAGGCTCTAACTATCATCCCTACTACAGCAAACCCAACATCGTCCCCTACCGCCTATCCCCCACCCCAGAAGGAAGCCCATACTTCTCCTATCCCAAAACCAACTCTTCTGCGCCTTCCCCCACAACAGAACCTCGCCAACCTTCATCCACAATGGGCTTAACCTACACCAGTCAAGGAGGAATCGACTACTTCAGCATGTACATGGACTGGGGCAACATCGCCATCCAACAAAATCAACCCCAAGTCGCCCTGAACTGGTACCAAAAAGCACTCACCATGCGCCCCACCGACAAAAACGCCCTACGCGCCATTCAATCCCTACAAAATCCTACACGGAAGTAAAACTGACCACCATCACAAGCGCCAAGAATCATTTGGGTTTCTTGGCGCTTTTTATCAACAATCTAATCTCAACTTCTTAAACAAGACGTATAAAGAGTCTTATCTCAGGAATTAAATAAGAATTTATTCAAAAGCACAGTCTTGAGAAATAAACCGATCGCCTACCCCATCAGATGCAGTTAAGCAAATCACCACATCACCCGATCGCAAGCCTTCCCCCAACATAGTCTCAAATAAGACTTTCTATAATTCTTAAGTCACGACACATAAAAGATTTCAAGACATCTAACTCACCCCTGCATAAACCCAAAACCCCGAACCTATACCCAAAACATCAAACCAATCCAAACACTGGAGTTCCTAAAATCATGCTCAAACAAACCCTCGCCCTCACCGCTCTGATCGCCGCCACCGCCGCTCTTCCTGCCACCGCAGCACCCGCCGACTTCATCGGCACCTGGGTCAACAGCGACAGCGCCACCCGAGGCATCACCAAAGTCATCATCACCTCCGCAGGCGGCACCAAACTCAACATCGAAACCTACGGCAAATGCCATCCCACCGACTGCGCCTGGGGCAAAGTCATCCTCCCCACCTACGGCAGCAGCGTCACCGAC
>JANMIS010001050.1:0-2915 GCA_031375925.1 Synechococcales cyanobacterium OTE_70_concoct_197_sub | reverse complement strand
GGAGACTTTTATTTTGAAATCTTGGATGACATCACCCTCTCTCTGCCAAATTCCCATCCCACTGTTGAAGTTATGAACGATCGTAAACCCCTACCCTCCGTTCCTGATGGTGGCGGGATTAACTGGGCGGGTTAGAGCTTGGATTCTAGAGCTTGGATTCTGGATTAAGGTTTGTAGCTTTTGACCACTCGGCCCGCACCTCGCAGTGTCTCCAGATAATGACGGCTAACGGGATGGTGTTCACTGTGGGAAAGTCGATCGACGCCGATGCCATTGCGGCCATGATCCCGGCCTGAGCTGTGGATGTATTGTTCATTGCCTAAATACAGTCCCACATGGGTTGCTTTTTGGGGCGTTCCAAAGAAGACCAAATCTCCTGGTAAAAGCTGCTCTAGCAAATTGGGCAAATTCCTCCAACCGATCGGCTCCAAAAATGCTTCCTGCTGATAGGCATCCCTAGGCAACTGAATCCCCACACTCAAAAATGCGGCCTGCATCAATCCAGAGCAGTCGTAATTTGGCGCAACCGTTCCACCCCAGAGATATTCGTTTTGCTGAATCATAGCGGCTTGGGTGAAGGAGATCGCCTCGGGTAAGCGACTATGGATATCCGCGATCGTCACCATGGGCGCACAATATGGGGTCTCATCCATCACTAATAAAGACCAATCCTGAGGATCAAGCCAACCAGGATAAGCATCCGCAACGAGTTTGACCATTAAAGGAGCGGTCGGTGGTAGGATTCTGGCTGAATTCTCGCTAGTGTCGATCGTTAGTAAGCGATCGGGCGCAGCCTGGGTTGCGAGAGATGTTAGCGCCATTGAACTGTAGAGATTTAGATTAGCCAGCGTTCGAAACTGAACTATTGGCTGATTTGCAACCTGAATTTGCGCCGGATTGTTCATCATTGCCCTTTGTGATTCTGCCATGCCATTTTTCCAAAAAGACGCCAAACTGCAAAGCCTCGGCGATGAGATTTTAGAGTCCATCTGGGCCGCCTATCCAAAACTAGCCAAAAATCAACTTGCCCTCACCTGGCTCGTCTATGACCAACCCTTCGTCAACACAGGTGGTGCCCTCAGTCCTGCCGAGTTTTGGAGTCGCAAACCTCAAGGATTTAGCTATCGCGGCGTAGAGTGCATTTATCCCGCCAGCGTTGTAAAACTTTTCTATCTTGTCGCGGCTCACGAATGGCTCGAACAAGGCATGGTTCAAGGCTCCACTGAACTCGATCGGGCCATGCAGGACATGATTGTTGACTCTAGCAATGACGGCACAGGTCTCGTTGTCGATACCCTAACTGGCACCACCAGCGGACCCGAACTCGCAGGTGGACCCTTCGAAACCTGGAAATACCAGCGCAACATCGTCAATCGCTACTTCCAATCTCTCCAATGGGAAGAGTTCAACAGCATCAACATCTGCCAAAAAACCTGGGGCGATGGACCCTACGGACGGGAACGGGCTTTCTATGGTGCAATGCTCGACAACCGCAATAGCCTAACCACCGAGGCCACATCTCGAATGCTCCATGCGATCGTCGGTGGCGTTGCCGTCTCTCCTTTACGATCGCAAACCATGATGAACACCTTGGCCCGATCGATCGACCCCAAGAGCCTGCAAGCCGATCCAGAAAATCAAGTAACTGGATTCCTGGGTGCGGCGCTGCCCCTGCAAGCTCAACTCTGGTCGAAGGCCGGATGGATGAGCCAAGCCCGCCACGATACTGCATACATTGAAACACCCGACACCTTACCCTATCTTCTGACCGTCTTCAGTGAAGGGAAAGAGAACAGCCAGGATGAAACTTTACTGCCATTTATTTCGGAAATTGTTTACGAGGCGATGCGATCGGACTTTCGCAATGTAAATAAACCCTGACAAAAAAGAATTAGTCTAGTCCCGAAATGATGAAAAAAGTATCACCTAGCACAAACACCTCAGTATTTTCGCGGTGATAATAAATACTGTGTCCTAGAGTCAAATCACCAAAATCTAACAGCTTCCGCAAGGGGCTGTTTTTTATTTCTACTTTTTTAGCGTATTGATTTTTAAATCAATACTTAATAGGAAACTCGAATTCACCTTCAAAAACATCTGCCCTAGGAGGTATGAGACCCCCTAGGGCAGACAAATCCATGGTTTACATTTTGGGTAACTGCTGAGCTAGTTGCTCACCTCAGAGACTTCAAACACTTGACCTTCAAAGTTTTTGACTAAAAAATTCAGGGGACGATCGCTGCGGATTTTGTGCTTGAGATCGAGGCGCTGAGTGCGCATGAGGATTTGGTCTAGACATTCACGATCGAAGCAAATATGGCGCTGACGATCGTTGTCTCCCATGCTGGCTCCAGAAATCACATGGATCTGAACATTTTTACGCAACTGGTACCATAGGCCATCATTTCCAGCCCCTCTCACGGTCGCGCTGCCAACATTGCCCGAGAGATACATGGGATTGATTCCCGCTGTGCCTAAAGATTGCTCGTAGTTGTAATAGTAATGTAAAGGGATATCCGCTGCATTCAGCCGCAACAGCCCCGCATAAAACTGTTTTGCGGATTCCAGGTCTGAGACCATTACCGTATAGACCTTGGGTGCGCTAGTCAAAAACATCCACATCGCACCACCATAGGCCGCCAGAAGCATGACCATGACGCCCTGTGTTGAAAACAACCCATCTCCGATCGAGGCCCAGAGACTTGCGATCGGCAGAGAAGATGCAAGAGGAGACAAAGGGATAGAGAACGTCATGCTAAATTGCCTGAAAATGATAACTAGGGTTGTAAGGGGCGTATCGAAAATTAATTCAGAAATCAATTCAATATTACCAAGGTTTTTTGGGGATCAGGATACTTTTTGTAAGATCGCTGTTGGATCTGTGATACAACCCTACTGAATATCACCCCTCCTGC
>JANMIS010001037.1:0-4666 GCA_031375925.1 Synechococcales cyanobacterium OTE_70_concoct_197_sub | reverse complement strand
ATCAGGGCTCGGCAGGCGGGCATCGCCGTGCTTGTAGAGCACCAGCGTGCTACCGGATGCGACGCGAAACGTACTCTCATCCTCACTGGCGCTTTCGAGTGGCAGCCCGAAATCGGTCCAGAACCGGGTGTGCTCGGCGAGGTCGCTGACCCCGAAGACTGCGCTGGCGAAAGGATTGATTGAGACGATCGCAGCAATACGCGAATCTGATAAAGGATAGTTTTGATTAAAAAGCTGGGTGGCTCGACATTGTAAGGATAGGGAGACATTGAAGGTATTGAGCAATGCTTCTTCAGTACAAGTGGACTTAAGGTTATCAAAGTCGAGCTTTGCACCACCGAGGGCAAGGGCGGTGTAGCCTCCAAAGGATTGACCAAGGACCCCGACTTTTTGGAAGTTGACATTTTTTAACCGAGGATCCTTGCTGCTGAGTGTGCTGAAATAGTCCAAAAGATATTTGATATCTAAGGGCCGATCGAGAAATTCTGTTGGTTCTGCAACTTCGCTCGCCAACCCTCGCATTAGGGCATCGATTTGTTTGCCGCTACTGCCGGGATGCTCGGGAACAAAGACGGCAAAACCGTGACTGGCGAGATGTCTGGCCAGGGCACGAAAGGTAATGCGATCGCTGCCGACCCCGTGGGAGATCACAACAGCTGGAATCGTGCTGATTACGTTGGGCAAATAAACATCAACGGGAAACGATCGGGCTTGAATAATGCCTGTAGATTGAACTCGGGCGCTATCGGTGAGCTGGACCGTGGTTGTGCTGAAGGGAATGCGACCGGGGTTGGCGAGATTGATGGGCGATCGGGGAACAGGGGCTGCGGCGATGTCTGCGGTAGCCATGACTTGATTAACGTAGCGTTGGTTTTGGGAGAAGACTTTTTCGATTTCGCCTGCGACTTGGAGCGTCTTTTGGAGATCGACGCGGATGCCTCGGGTGGGGAAGTTCCGCATGATGTTTAAGGGAGACAAGCCTTCGATAGGGTCCGCCGCTGCTAAAATCAGGGCCGATCGAATGGCCACAGCGCCGTCGGTGCGAGCTTCGGGCTGGATCACTTGGCCCAGACGTCTGAGAAGCAATTCTCCTTGAGGACTATAGAGAAACTGGGAAATGGCTACGGGGCTAACTTCAGCTTTTGCTTGCAGAATTTTTCTCAGTTGTTGACGCTGCTCTTCGCTAACGTAGCTGGTGTAAACGTAGAGATCATCATCGAGTTGCCCTGTTGCCGCATAGCGCTCCAAGGCTTCGAGTTGCACCGATCGCTCCAGCAATCCATAGGTAACGTAGATCCGTTCGGCTTTGGCAAAGACGGGCGAGGCTGCGACGATCGTGGTGGCAACCGTAGTGGCAACCGTACACAGAAAAAAAGCGAGTTTTGGCAAAAACTGCGGACATGACATAAGGCTTGGAAATGAATGGTACGAGAATTATAGAGTTGGAATGTAGGGAAGTGACTGACCATTGACCATTGCTGGATACGATCGTGCTTTAAGTGGCTATAAGTTAGTCATTAACTTGGTTATGAATCTCCCAATCCAAACAAACTCGATCGCGCTTGCGAAACCTGTCGAACAAGCTGATGAATCGCCTGACGCGCCGCCAAGCCATTGTCCCCGCAGGTTTTATCTGGATGAAATAGTTCACTCATCAACGGAATCAACTCCGTATCCAACGCCTCGCGAAACAAAATTGCAGGCAAAACCAAATGCGAACTCTCTCGCAAATCATACAAAAGCGTCAGATCCAACCGATCGCTCTCTACCCTCGCCATCGCCAAAGGACGCACCCAACAGCGCGATCGGAGCGGCACCATCTGCACCACTTCCCCAAACAACCGCAACTCATCCTGTTCCAGACACACGACTTGATTCGGTGAAAACTGAACAGACGCCTCTAGATGCACCATCACGAACAATCCCTGGAAAAATCTATTCCAGTTTAATCGACGAATCGGTCATTAACAGAAACCAACATCACAGCCGCCCACAGGGCACGAAAAGGCTACGATCGCAGAGAAATTATGGAGTCATTCCTAAAAGCCGAATTGCAGCTAGAATTCACCCAAACTTCTTCAAATCGATCGCACCCGATTCCCATCCATATTCACACAACTTCAGAATCGCAATTATTCAGAACCCTTAGGCTTCGCTTTGTTCAACCGGAGCTGACGGCCCATCCATTCTGCTGAATCCAGCGCTGCGATCGCCGCATCCTCCTGGGCATCCTCCATCATCTCCACAAAAGCAAAGCCACGCACACGCCCTGTCTCTCGGTCAGCCGGAACCGAAACTCGCTTAATTCCACCATATTCAGCGAACACTTCACGGAGATCGTCCTCTGTGGCTTTGTAGGGCAAATTTCCAACATAAATGGTCATACCGTAACCTTCTGAGCACAAGATAAGGGGCAATGCATCAAGCAAATGACTGACATGACGCAATATTAGACCACTATATTAACGAATAGTACGAATGAAAAACAGTTTAATTCGCAACAAACTGGTGGAATCTAGGTTAAATATTTTTAAGCCTTCTGCGATGTAGGCCCATTCACTTGGCGGTTCTCCCCACAACTTTCCACAGTATTGAGCCGTCGAGTCACGGTATTATAAGGCGAGTGGCTAATTTTTACGGAGTGCTTGGCCGTGCTGAAAACGCTTGTTGCAGATTTCAAAATTATCTTTGACCGAGATCCGGCTGCTCGAAACTGGCTAGAAGTCGTTTTTTGTTATCCCGGCTTTCAAGCACTCCTGTTCCATCGTCTTGCCCATCGCCTCTATCAACTCAACCTTCCGTTCTTTCCTCGCTTGATTTCCCACATTGGCCGTTTCCTCACGGGCATCGAAATCCACCCTGGCGCAACGATCGGTCACAGCGTCTTCATTGACCACGGCATGGGTGTCGTCATCGGCGAAACGGCCATCATCGGCAACTACGCTCTCATCTATCAAGGCGTCACCCTGGGCGGCACAGGCAAACAAAGCGGCAAGCGCCACCCCACGATCGGCGAAAACGTGGTCGTCGGGACCGGGGCCAAAGTTCTCGGCAATATCGAAATCGGCGACAACGTGCGGATTGGTGCAGGTTCTGTAGTCCTGCGAGATGTCCCCTCGGACTGCACCGTGGTTGGGGTTCCGGGCCGCGTCGTTTACCGTGCAGGCGAACGGGTCGAACCCCTTGATCACAACCGTCTCCCCGACTCGGAAGCTCAGGTGATTCGGGCTTTACTCGATCGAATAGAAGGCTTGGAAACCCAGGTCAAGGAAATGCAAGCCCGCAAAGCGATCGAAGTTTGCTACGCCCTCGACTCTTTTCCTGCTGGGGTTCGTGGTGAAGGTCGTGGTGTTCAACTGAGCTTTGAGCATCCTGAAGTCCATCCAGAGGTACAGTGCGACATCAGCCTTGCATCCCCTTGCTGCAATTTGTCAGATAAAGCCATTAGTGAATTCCTTGATGGTGGCGGAATCTAGCATGGTGGAGGCTGAAGGTTCATCAATGCCCCCTCTCATTCAACTCGATCGTCTAGGACTGAGGCTAGGGCAGCGCATCGATCGTAAAGGTAAAGTCCTTTTACCCGGTACGCCGATTTTCAGTGAGGTATCCCTACAGATTCGATCGGGCGAAACGATCGGCTTAGTCGGACCTGCCGGATCTGGCAAAACCTCGCTGCTTCGCCTCCTCAACCGCCTAATTGAACCCACACAGGGCCGGCTACTCTACCAAGGTCAGCCCTATGACTGCCTTCCTGTTGCTCAGCTTCGACGGGCCATTCTGCTCACCGCCCAACAACCCAAACTCTTACAAGCCACGGGACTTGCCGCCATTTCCTACGGTCTGCAACTCAACCGGATTGATATTCAACCTCGGCTAGAGGCTTGGGTGAACCGGATGGAACTCTCTGAAACTTTGTTGAACAAGCCCGAAATAGAACTGTCTCCAGGGCAACGACAATGGCTCTCCCTAGCCCGCGCTTTAGCGTTAGAACCGTCAGTTCTGTTACTTGATGAACCGACTGCCGCGCTCGATCCTAGGCAGAAAGAGCACCTTAGCAAAATCCTTCACCATCTACCCGGCACTACGATTGTTATTGCTAGCCAAGATCTAGACTGGCTGCGATCGATCTGTCCCCAGGCTTTAGTGATTCACAATCGCGGAATCAGCTCGACGACTGACTGGCTAGAGATCCACGCGCAGCTTCACGCATCGAAGCCGTCTCAAGACGAGGACTGGGACTAAATCCACTGCCTGTTAATCCTTCCACGAGTGGTGTCCGAGAGGTCGTTAAACCCTCTAAATTTAAACGGTACCCAACATTCCGTACCGTTTGGATGAGACCAAGCTGGTGGGACTCAGTTTCGACTTTTTTGCGAAGGGAAAGAACATGAGTATCCACCGTGCGGGGATTATCAATTTCATCAGGCCAAGCGCGACGCAATAGCTCCGATCGGCTAAGGGGTGCACCATTGGCTTGAGCGAGGACATAGAGCAGGCTAAATTCTTGAGGTGTTAGTTCAATCTTTTGATTGAAAAATTGAATTCGACGATGGACCAGATCAATTTTGAGGGTACCGTAGTCTAAAGAGGCTGGGGGAGCCGTATTTTTGACCCGTCTCACTAAAGCATCGACCCGCGCCAAAAACTCCTGCATCCCAAAGGGTTT
>JANMIS010001034.1:0-5106 GCA_031375925.1 Synechococcales cyanobacterium OTE_70_concoct_197_sub | reverse complement strand
TTGTAGGGCTGTGGACAGTTCGGCACCCCCAGAGTTGGGGGCTGGGGGGCGATTCGTCTTAATAAGGCCGGGTGCCATGATATGTCCCACCTTGGGGCATGATCGCAAAGGCCAAATCAACCGAACTCAGGTCAGTATTCACCAACTTGGCATTCGCAAAATTGACATAGCGCATATTTGCATTGGTTAAATTAACTCCGTGCAACTCCGCCTCAATTAAAATTGCCCCATAAAAACTCGTATTCTTAAAACTGGTTTGGTGAAGCTTAGCTCGCGTCAAATTTGAATCCCGCAGCTCCGAATCCTCCACCAACGTCCCCGTTAAATCCGCCTGCTCAAAATTCACATTCAAAAGCTGCGATCGGCTAAAGTCCGCCTGCCTGAGATCCGCATCGCGAAAATCTCCACCTTGCGAAATAATCCCCACCAGCTTGGCTTCTTTCAAATTCACATTGCGAAGCGTGGCATTGGTGAGATTTGCCTTTGAGAGATTAGCATTCGATAAATTAGCATTCGATAAATTGGCCGTATTGAGATCCCAGCCTTGTAAATCAGCCCCTTGGAGATCACAGCCCTGACACTTTTTGGTTTGGCGTAACTGCGCTAACATAGCGGCGCGGGTGAGAGGATTGCCCAGAGACGGAGTAAGATTAGTGTCTACGTTGCTAGCCGATGCCGGACTCTCAGCCTTACTCGCAAGAACTTGTTTGAACCAAATCGCCGTCCCGGTGGACAATCCTAAAAAGCCGATCGCAATCAAAGCCAGCCTTACTTCAATGACCATAATGAATATTATTTTGTAGATTTGAACCCTGATGCTGCACCATCGCTATGGCCTAGTATCCGTCAAAACGGGTTCAGTTCAACCCGCGTCGTCACGTTTGAAGGGATGATTTAAAATCATTTTTGAAATCATTTAAAGCCATTGCAGTTCACATTATTATCTCGATATCTCAATATCTCAATATTGTCCCAATGCAAAACTCAAATGTTAGGCGCTTACTGTTTCCTGCGATCACAGCCTCCACGTTAGTCTTCGGAATCACACTTCTCCTGCTCGGCACCCACAAAGCTGATTGGTTTGAGCAGGTGGCGAAAACGCGACAGGGGGATCTCGATCGGGACTACACCTTGACCCATCGAGGACGAGATACCGCCATTCGGGTTGTCGGCAGTGCCATTGTGTTGAGTGTTACCACGGGCATTGTAACGGTAGAACTGCTGCGAAAATGGTACGCATATCGCGAAGATATTGACCAAAAAGTAGAGGATTTAGGTCTTGCCCCGCTCATGTCCGCCGATGCCGAATCGGAGCTAGAACCGGAGTCTACGCTCAATCCGATCGTTCCCCAAATCGTTCCCCAAGCTGAATATTCCGCCCCGGCTAACCTTGAACTACAGGTTAACCAATTGCAATGGAACCCATCCTCGTCATTAGAGCCTAGGCCATCCATTCGAAAAATGTCTCCCATTCGCGAACTGGCTTGGACCGATGGCCAAACCGTTGGCGAAGCTTCCCAAGACGGGAATCGACCCCTCCGCCCCAACTCACTCCAAACGCAGTATGTCCTGAAGTATGAAGACCATCAGTATAAATTTGTCCGAACTGCGGCAAACCGATCGAAAATGCTCCGCTACAGCGCCATCCTCCAAAGCCAAAACCAAGAAGTCATCGCAAAACTCAACCCCGACGACGAAACCTACAGCTTATGGATCCAGATTTGAAGTCATATTCTCCTAAGATTAGGAGTCTGAGGGCAAAACCCGATCGAGCCATTCTAATAAAATCGGATTAATCACACCCGGCACCTCATCATGAGGGCAATGGCCCACCTCAGGCAGCGACACAAATTCCACCGCAGGATTGAAGCTCACAATAGTCTTCGCAATTTTCGGCGGAACAAACGTATCCTTAGCGCCCCAAATCAACATCATCGGCAAATTCATGCGAGGCAAAGCCGATCGGGCCGTGTACTCAGACGGCAACTCTCTCTGGCTCAACACCATAGTCGCCAAAGCTCTAGATGAATGACGATCGTAAGCAGGCGACGACAAAATCTCCACCAGTTCCGCATCTAGCCGAGTCTCGTCCACATAGGCCCCCTTCACCCAAGCCCGAATGACCTTTGGCTGCCGAATCCACCGGAAAAACGGCACAAAAATCGGCGACATCGTAATCAAGCGCTTCGCAATCGCACCAACAGGTCTCGTCAACGCTTTCAACACCGCAGGCATGGCCACCGCCGAAAAGTCTGGAAGATTTAGCCAAGCGATCGCCGCCACCGCCTCCGGATGCTTTGCCGCTAGTCCCAATCCCACAACGGATCCCAAAGAATTGCCCACCACCACCACCGATCGGCCAATCACCTGCGTCACAAAATCAAACAACTGCTCCACCCACAGCGCCGTCCCATAGACCGTCCCATCCTTATCCGACGCCCCAAAGCCGAGTAAATCAATGGCATAGACCGATCGATCTTGGCTCAGCGGCCCGAGATTCGATCGCCAATGCCGCACCGACGCCCCAAAACCATGGATTAACAGGAACGGTTCTGGCTGATTTGAAGCCTCACAGCCCTCCCTCAAAAAACGCTGTAACCCTGATTGAGACGGGGTAAACGTATATCGAATCCGATGCCCTCGCCAACGCCATTCTCGATGCACACTAAACTCCTGTTCATGTTTCTTATGATTTTATTTTCACACCTAGACTCAGGAATGGGTAAGATATTAAATGTATCGGCAGATCTGAGATGGTCCGCCGAGGTTACGATCGTCCATACCAGTTCAATTCACAAAACGGTGCCTGTGTCGGAAAGAGAACCCAGAAGATTTAATCGCGATCTACCCATGATCAACGAGCGTATCCGCTTCCCGAAAGTTCGGGTCGTGGGTGCCGAAGGTGAACAATTGGGGATCATGACCTCCCGTGAGGCTCAAACCATTGCCGATGATAAAGAGCTAGATCTCGTGCTTGTCAGTGACAAAGCAGACCCACCCGTCTGTAAGATCATTGACCATGGTAAGCATAAATTTGAACAAGAGAAAAAGGCAAAGGAAGCCAAGAAAAAGCAGCACACCGTTGACGTCAAAGAAGTCAAGATGCGCTACAAAATTGAGGAGCACGACTATAAAGTGCGTCTTTCCCAAGCCCAGCGCTTCCTCGAAGCGGGAGATAAGGTGAAAGCCACGATCATGTTCCGTGGTCGTGAAATTCAGCACAGTGACCTAGCGGAAGTGCTGCTTAAGCGAATGGCAACCGACCTTCAGGAACTTGCTGAAATCCAGCAGACTCCCAAAAAAGAAGGCCGCAACATGATGATGCTCATGGCTCCGAAAAAGTAGCCCACATCGTACAATTGCTGAAAGTAGGATTCAACTCACTTCTTCAATATTAAAAAAGCTGGCGATCGTCAGCTTTTTTAATATTATGGGAGCTTAAGAGGAGAAGGTATCCCTTTGGGTATCTTAGCCGTAAGAGTCCCGCTCAATATTTACTGCCATGTCTATCAGTCGAGATCTCCAGCGAGACAGTCTACTGGCTCGGACGCTGCGCTTCATGAATCTGCGGACTGAGGAGTCAGGGCGGACCTTTTGGATGTTTTTGTCCTATGCTGCAACTTCCGTGGGCGTTCTGTGGCTAGAAGCGACGGCCTCTGCACTTTTTTTGGAGCAGTACAGCGCCGACAACCTGCCTTTTATCTATCTGTCTAGCACGCTACTCAGCATCTTTCTGGGCTTTCTCTACGGCCTGATGCAGTCGATTATCCCGCTCAGATGGGTAATTGTCTTCGTGTCTCTGATGATGGCGATTCCGGTTTTCCTATTTCGACAGGGACTCATGCTTCCGGCTGGCGCTGCGATCGGAGGCTTTGCCGCCTTTAAAGCCGTCGTCCTTTGTATGCGTCTTTGGCTTCAGGTCGTTTACGTGTTGAACGATCTCAACACCACCATCACCGCCAACCAGCTTTTTAATGTGCGGGAACTGCGTCGGACCTACCCGTTGATTAGCAGCGGCGTTTTGGTCGCAGATGCCGCCAGTGGCTTTCTGTTGCCCATGGTGTCCGATCGGTTTGGTTTGTCTGGGGTGACGATGACCGCCTTTAGCATGATGATGTTGGGATCGCTGATCTTGCTTTACATCACCCGCAAACAAGCGCGCTTTTTTGACACCACCTTACGTCGCCGAGAGTCGCCGAACACCGAATCTAGCAACACGCTGCAAGGGCAGTCAATGAACTACCGCTGGATGTTGCTGCTGTTTTTTGTGTTAGCAGAAATTATCTTTTTACTCCTTGACTTCCAGTTTTCTAAGGAACTCGAAGGCATGAGCGTAATGCCGCTATTGGGCCGCATAGGGCAAACTCAAAGTGAACGAATTGCCAGCTTTTTAGGCGTGTTTCAGGGGGTATTGGGGATTTTTGAACTGTTGGTGCAGTGGTTTGCATCTCGGTGGGTGATTGAGAAGCTGGGGGTCTTTGGGACCACGGGAATTTTGCCGTCGTTGATGGTGGGACTCGGTGGAACGGTGGCCGTGCTCAGCGTATTGCCCAACCTGTTTCCGGCCCTAGAGACGGACATGGGCGTTTTTAAATCAGGGGCGGTGATTTTTTGGGCGATCGTCCTTTTAAAATTTCTCTACGAATTATTTCACTTTACCCTGCTTGCCAGCGTCGGTCCCGTCCTATTTCAACCCGTTCCCCAAAAGCTCCGAAACATGGTCCAAACCAACGTGCGCGGAAATGCCGAGCCGATCGCCAACGGTTTAACCGGGCTGCTACTGGTGGGATTGATCTATCTAGGCTGGCAGCAGACATTAGGGGCTTATTGGCGGGGAACGATTTTTTCGATTTTGGTCATCTTGTCGGGTGTCTGGCTGGTGGCTATTTATATTTTGCGGAGACAGTATGCTGAAATTTTGATTTTAAGTGCGCGTCAGGACCTGCTCGTGGGACGGACAACCAGTGACTCAGCGATTAAAGAGTTGAAACGGGCGGCGATCGATGCCCTCAGCAAACCGGGGATGGAAGAATCTCAAATGGGCTGCGTGGAGTTGCTGCTGCAAGTCGATGAAAAAAATGCGCTGGAAATCCTGGTGCCCATGCT
>JANMIS010001016.1:0-5196 GCA_031375925.1 Synechococcales cyanobacterium OTE_70_concoct_197_sub | reverse complement strand
CGCAGGTAAATCCCACGGATGCATGGCATCGATTTTTAGAACTTTGCCCATGGCTTTCAATGCGCGTTGACCGATCGATCGGCGTTGATAAGTGCTGTCCATTAGGGCATTGAGCGTTGACCGATCGATGTTGCTTTGGTGACAGCTTTTATCAAGGTAATGAAGGGTGCGCTGGGTTCCTCGCTGTTTGGTTTCTTCAATGCGCCAGCCATTGATTGCATTAAGAATGCTAGCAACGGTTTCAGATTGACCTTTCCATGCGTCTTGCGTGGCATTCCAGGCAGCGGCTCGAATGGTGCGATCGGGTGAACTTTGCAAATTAAACGCTTTAGCTAGACCCATGGATTCACCGTTAACAGTGCAGGAGAGATTGCCTGCAAGTTCGGTGTAGAGGTTGCCCCAGCTTCTGAGTCCATTAACAGCCAGTCCAGTCATTAGTTTTTCGGCGGCGAGACTGAGCAATTGATCTTTGAGTTTACGATCGTGTTGTAGAGAGAAACTGAGTTCCGTAAGCTTAGGATCAAGAATCAATTGTTGAATAAATTCGTCACTGGCACGCATTAAAAAAACATCCAGGGCTTTGGTCGCTTGACTCAATTCGGCGCTGAGTTGTTGGAGCTTGGGTTTCCATTCAGAGGCGCGATCGTCGCGGGCATTGACGCTGAGAATTGAGGAAATAAAGACTTGGAGATTGTCGAGAGAATCGTAAATATCGTTGGTTTGTTCATGAATAATGCGAACTTGACTAACTAATGTATCAAACTCAGTTTCAGGCAAAATTTCAGCAGTTTCAATTAATTCATCAAAAAAGGCACAATGACCTGCGATCGTGACGATTTTGCCTTTGATTTGTTCAACCGCTGTCAAGATTTTGGGATCATCGCTATGGCTGTAGAAAGCGCTGTTATCCCAGACTTGTTGGAGGTTTTGCATGGATTTGTTGGGTTATGGGGTGATTTTATTGTATTACAGGGCAGCAATTCCAAATTCAGAATTAGGAGGAGTTAGTAGCCTTCAAGGATTGCTTATCCGCCAGCATAAACTCAAGTAATGCCGACCAGCTATCAAATAAGAGGTATTTGGTCAAGGTAAGAATGTCTTGAAAAAAGCCTCTTCGGGTGCCACGCTGCGTCCGGATTTTCTGATAGGACAAGTCTACTAATTGCAACACTGTATGAAACAGAAATGCCAGTAAATTCAAGCTTAATAGCGTTTTCGATAAATGCTTCTTCCCATGCCCAAAGTTATGCTCTACATGATAACCCTTCGTCTTTAAGACGTTGTGATTCTCATTCTCTGTTTTCCAACGACAGCGTCCGGCTGATGCCACCTCCGCCACCGTCTTCTCATCCAAGGAATGGTTCGTCACCCAAGCATTCCGGTACAACACCTGACCATCAGAGACCCGGACTTGCGTCAGTTCACACCAATTCACGTATAACGTCGGTTCTTCGTCCCGAATCGGTAACTGATGGGCATAGCGATACTCATACCGTTCATTCGTCCGCAACTGACGGTGCGCCACTTCAATCGTTCGGACCTCTCCCATACGCTCCAACGTCTCCAACCAGTCATACAAGGCGGGATGGGAGGTTGGTAAGCAGGTGAAGATAAAGTTCATCTGCTGGGCGAGAACCGCCTCGCACAAGGGTTGATGACTATATAAATCATCCCCCAACAGCGTTATCTGTTGCCCCGTAAACAGGTCCCCATGGGTCGCAATCCACCGTTTGGCCGCGCTGATTTCGCAATCTTGTTTCTCTTGGCCATCCTGGGGGGTGATGAATTCTGGCGCTAAGACGAGGACCTCCGATTTCCCAGGCGACACAATGGCGGGTAAAATCGCCTGATGGGAATAGCTCACACTCCCATTGGCATGGGTCTGATGACGGCATTGGTCGCAGTGAATCTGATGGGAACTGAAGTATTGAGTGCCGTCTAATGTCACCAGCAACTGATGGTCTAAGACTTCGTAGGACTGGAGAAAACCGCTCTGGTGAAGCCTTTGATACAACCAAGCAAACATCGGACTCAGCGACCGTTCGCTCACCTTGTCCAGAACATTCCGTAGTTGTGGGTCACTGGGAAGATTCGCGATGCCAAACAGCGTTTGAGCGTTATCGTGACCAAACCGACTGTGCATCTGCCGTTGATGCTCTAAAAATGACTCGCATTGCATGAAAAAGACTGAAAATGCGCTCAGGATAATATCTTCAAGACGGTACCGAGTCCCATGACTGGCTTGACGAGGATCCCGGATTTCCTGAATGACTTGCTTCAACCTTGCTAATAATCGCTCAAAGTTAAGGGGTAGAGATTCCATGATTTCACCCTCCTTGACTGGCTCATCCCTATTCTACTCCCCTAATTCTGAATTTGGAATTGCTGATTACAGGGACTTGTCATCTATGTAGACGATCGATGTGAGCTAAAATTAAGCAGACTCCACAATCATGGAAGGTCAACCAATGCTCACTGAAGAAAAGCCAAAAAGCCGCGAAGCATCCTCCGTTCTTAAGTCCTCTACCCAGGTCGAAGCTCCCCGATCGCAATCCAAGATCATGCGTCCTGTGATCACTTGGGAAAAATTACCTGCCGATTTTATTTTACCGGATGACCCCGTGGATAATATCCATCAACCCAGCATCGCCGCTGGCCTAACTGAAATCCTGCACGAAGCAGGGCTAGTCTCAGAAAATACTCTGATCTGTACCGACTACGGCATCATCGCAACGGTGGATGGAAAAATAATTGCAAAAGCCCCTGACTGGGCCTACGTTGCGAATATTACCGTGCCATTTCAAGAGGTCGATCGTAGCTATACTCCCCATCTAGAAGGCGAAGTGCCGACTCTTGTTCTAGAGTTTTTATCCGCAACTGATGGGACAGAATACTCGATGAGGCCAGAAAATCCCATGGGGAAATGGTACTTCTATGAACAAGTCCTGAAAGTGCCCTACTACGGGATTTTTGAGCCGTTGAGTGGAGATTTTCAGGTCTATCTGTTGAATGAATCAGGGCGATACGATCGTCTCCCCATCGAAGAATCAGGACGCTACTGGATCGAACCCATGCAACTGTCGATCGCGGCCTGGAAAGGCGTTCGCCATCAACGCATGGCCTACTGGCTGAGGTTTTGGGATGCCGAAGGAAATATACTTCCTTGGGCCGCAGAAAAAAGAGCACAAAAAGAAGCCGAGGCCGAATATGAGCGTCAGCGAGCTGACCAAGAATCTCAACGGGCTGACCAAGAATCTCAACGGGCCGAACAGGAATCTCAACGGGCCGACCGTTTAGCCCAGCGATTGCGGGACCTAGGACTAGATTCAGATTAGATTTCGGAACCCTCTGATCCCTCATTCATGTTTAGTATGGGGGATCACGATCGCATCTCAAAAGGCGTGATGAGATTTCCTAGCCGATCGAATAGCGTAGTGTTGATTTCGATGGTCACGTTGGCATATTTTTCCACATAGCGTTGTGACTTTTGATTAATCAGCATAACTAGATAATCGAACACAGGCTCTACAAATTTCACAGACAGCAAAAATCGATAGGCTTCATCTGCTGTTTTGCAATTGAGAATGGTCGAGGCAATGGAGCCGTCTCCACCACATTGAATCACCGCAGCACTTATGATTTCGAGCTTCGCATCGGCGAGGTGACTGGAAGTGTTAAAAATACCCCCAGCCAGCTTAATCAGTTTGCCCTGATAGCCCAGCAAATGCACCGATCGCACTCCCTGTACCCCCGCCTCCACCAGCAAAGCCCCCACCCAATTGCCCGTCTGCACCACCCGTGCCGCATCAACCCCCAACCGATCGGCCACCTGCATTCCATTACTGCCAATGCAAAACACCAAATCTTTTGAAAGCTCTGCCTTCGATCGCAGACTCTCCTGAAACATTTCAAAGTGGGACTCCGACGAAAGCGGTTTTGAAATGCCGCTGGTTCCTAAAAGGGATAACCCCTCGACAATCCCAAAGGCCGCATTGGACGTTCGTGCTGCCAAAGATCGGCCCTCCGGTAAAACGATCGTCACCGTCGCACATTGCCCCGCTGGAATCCAACTCTCTAGATTCGCGGCAAACAACCTTCGGGCATACTGATAAATCGCAGGTTCTCCCGACGACAGCGATCGCCCTAAGCCTTCTCCCCCCTGCAACACCAATCCCTCCCCCGTTCCTAGGTGCACCTCAGCCCAAAGGGGCATATTGCGGGTCAAATCCAGGTTATCTCCCGGATCGCTCACGGTAATCGCCAAGGCCCGTTGGCAAGGCCTTCCGGAACGGGAATCGGTCCCTAGGGTGGCAAATTGTTCTATGGGAATCCTGACGGGACTCGCTTCATCGAGTAAATTAATCAAAACCGATCGATCTAAAATCTCCTGTTCCAACCCCAAAAGATGCATCAATGCAGCCTTCGCCGCCGCCACCGCAAAAACTGGCAGCGTATATCCAGAACCAGACATTGGGGCAAGATACGATCGGGGCATAAGCAATAGACCTAAGAAATACAGCATTAAACGGACTTGTTAGGATACGCGGCAAATCACGCGATTCCCTTTAAAATTGTGGTTTCATCATTCTCCATTCACCCTTCTCAACACCAATGCCTCATCCCACCGGACTCCACCCAGAAGAAGTACTCCGTCGCAGAGCCGCAGGACAAGGAAACAATATCAAAATCCAGACCAGTCGATCGTACCGTGAAATCTTCCAAGAGAATTTCCTCACCTTCATTAACATGGTGTTCTTCTCTCTTAGCGGAATCATGGTCGCCCTCAGACGTTACAGCGACGCCATTCTAGTGGCCGTGATTATCCTAATTGGCGTTGTGATTGGCATTGTTCAGGAAATCTGGGCTAAACGGAAACTGGACGAAATTGCCCTGCTACAACGCCCCACGGCCACGGTCATTCGAGGGGGCAAGGAATTGGAAATTACCCCAGATCAATTAGTCCTTGGCGATGTGATCGTTCTGGTTTCAGGGGACCAAATCTTGGTGGATGGCGTTATTCTGGGCGAGGGCAAGGTCGAAGTGGATGAATCGCTTCTGACAGGCGAATCAGATTTGATTGCGAAGACTAGCGGCGACGAAGTGTTCTCCGGGACCATCTGTGTGAGTGGGACCGCTTATTTTGAGGCTACTCAAGTGGGCGTTAACACCGTAGCCTATAAGCTGATCTCGGGTGCC
>JANMIS010001008.1:0-3493 GCA_031375925.1 Synechococcales cyanobacterium OTE_70_concoct_197_sub | reverse complement strand
TATCAAATTGATTAAATGGAAACAAACTCAGTCCATTGCTCGTGAAGACCTCTTCAATGTTTTGGGGCATTTGGCCTGACAATAGTTTTGCACTAAATAGCGCCTGTTCTGCGAGAGACTCCACCACGTAGCCCCATTGTTCATCGCTAAAGGGTTCTAGATGAAACTGCACATTGTAGGGTTCGGGTGCAGACCCTTGCACTACCGCAACCACGTTAGATTGTGAAAACTCCAAGCTCAACACATTGCCTTCCCTAGCATAGTTCCTAGCCCGCGCTAGGCGCTGCCGAAACCCAAAACCCTCCAACACATCAATCCATCGCTGTGCCCACCATTCACGGGCGATCGTGGCGTAGGCATCCTGTTGTTCGTAGGGTTCATTATTTTGTTGTGATCGCATAGCGGACTCCTAAAATTCACTCATTTGATTCAATCAAAAATAGCAGGCCAAGTTTTTGAATTTCCTAACGTTTAGCTGTAGGCATTTAATCCGCGATCATAGCACTGCGATCGAGTACTAAAAGCTGCCGTAATTGGTCTGTATCTAATTCCGTAATCCACGATTCCCCAGCGCCAATCACCTGTTCTGCCAAAGCTCGTTTGCTTTCAATCATGTCGTGAATCTTCTCTTCAAGGGTTCCAATACAAATGAATTTATGGACCTGCACATTTCGCGTCTGACCAATACGAAACGCCCGATCGGTTGCTTGATTTTCCACCGCTGGATTCCACCACCGATCGAAGTGAAACACATGAATAGCACGGGTTAGATTCAATCCGACTCCACCTGCTTTCAACGACAAAATCAATATCTTCGGGGCGCGTGGATCTTGCTGGAACCGATCGACCATAGCCTCCCGTTTAATCCGTGGCGTACTGCCATAAAGGAACAATACCTCTTCGCTGAGTTCCTGCGCTAAGATTGTCTGTAATTGTTTGCCCCATTCTGCAAACTGAGTGAAAATAAGCACCCGATCGCCCTCGGACATAACCACTTCTAGCATTTCAATCAAGCGTTTTAATTTACCCGAATCTTTGACTAGGTTTGCTAAATCTGGCTTAGTTTCTTCAATTAATCCTGGATGATTACAAAGCTGTTTTAGCTTAGTTAATAAGGCCAAAATCATACCGCGCCGCTGAATGCCTGTGGCATTATCAATAGCCGCCAGCGTCTCATCCACAACGGTCTGATATAGCGCAGCTTGAGCGGGCGCTAGATTGCAAAATACCGTCATTTCCTGCTTTTCGGGCAAATCTTGAATAATGGTCCGATCGGTCTTCAATCGCCGCAACAAAAAGGGCTGAACCATACCGCGTAGCATTTGTAATGACATCGTATCGCCATACTTTTCAATGGGAATAGCGAAGCGTCGCTGAAAGAACTGTTTGGAACCTAGATATCCTGGATTTAGAAATTCCATAATAGACCACAGTTCTGTCAGACGGTTTTCCACAGGGGTTCCGGTTAGGGCAATGCGGAACTGACCCTTGAGTTCCATAATGGCTTGAGTTTGTTTGGCTTCGGCATTTTTAATATTTTGGGCTTCGTCGAGAACGAGACCGCGCCACGGGAAGGGTTTGAGCGAGGGTAAATCCCGCATAGCTAAAGCATAGCTGGTAATAACAAGATCCACTTTCCGCACTTTCATATCAAAACTCTGGCCCTGCGATCGGTTTGCCCCATGGTGCAGCATCACCTTCAAACTCGGCGCAAATTTCCGCACTTCCCGCTCCCAGTTACCAATAACTGAAGTCGGGCAAATCAATAAGGTCGGGCCGCCTAATTGTTTGTGTTCTTTTAAGTGCAGCAGTAACGTCAAAAGCTGAACTGTTTTCCCCAATCCCATGTCATCCGCTAAGCAAGCCCCCAATCCCCACCGTTCAAGAAATGCCAGCCAGCCTGCACCACGACTTTGGTAAGGCCGCAATTGACCGTTGAATCCTGCGGGAGATTCGATCGGTGCAGGCGTTTGGTTATTTTGCAATGTGCCAATCAGTTCTTGGAGCACGCCTGAAGCTTCAAAGTCAACAACAGTGAGCTTTTCAATGATTTTGCCATCACCAGAACTAATACGTAATACATCCTCCAGCGTCAAGGTTGGATTCGCTTTACGGTTTTCAAAAAAAGCTTGGGCGGCGCGAATATCTTGGGGTTTGAGTTCAATCCATTCACCATTGATCTCAACGATCGGCATATTCAACGCAACTAATCGATCGAATTCAGCTTTGCTAATGGTTTGCTTGCCGATCGCCAGATCCCATTTAAAATTCAACATTCCCTGAAGTCCTAAAGGATGACCGTCTTGAAGCTTAGGCAGGTCCGCCGAAAGTTTTAATCCAAACTTTGTCTGTTCATTTCGATCGCTTAATCCCGGTGGCAGCAAAACTCCAATGCCATTATCCGAAAGCTTAAACCGCGTTGATTTAATGAGTTCATAGGCTTGATAAGCATCCAACACAGAATGGGTTGGCTTAGAAGTTTTTAAACTAGATTCAATGATTGGGAACAATTTAGACGCATTGCCTAGGCCCGCCAGAAAGGTCTCGTGGGGATCTTCTAGCCGCAGCCCCGAAGATTCTAGTCGCGCGGCATTTGACTTCCACACCTGAGCCGCATTAATCCAAATCCCTTGATCACTCACTGCCTGTAATCCGTACTCCAAACGCCAATCGCGAGATCCATACTGCGGCGGCTGAAGCTTCACCGCCACTCGAAAAGCACGCTCTGCATTTTGCAATGGCGCATACCACCGATCGAGTTGGGGACTTAAAACGGTAGCAATTGCTTCTGTAATTTGCGTTTTATTCGGTAGGGCGGGTTTGATCCAGGGCGTAAGTGCGGGGCTGGGGGCGGCGATTTCGGGTGTTAGCGATCGGACACCATAATTAATCACCGCATCCAATACGCCAATAATTAAAGTCTTAATATCCTGCTGCGATCGTAACGGCTCCAATCCCAACTCAGACGATTGGTAATACCGACAACTTTCCGGTAGGTTTTGAATAAACTGTTGCAGATGAGACTGATCTGTGGCACTATCCAGCAACGTCTTCCAATAGGCCGTCGTCCCGACCACCTGCGGCAAATATTTTCCCCGCACCATCAAGCTCTTGGTCCAACGCAACACATGCACCCAGTAGAGCAAACTGTCGCTAATCCAGAATTCATCCTCTCCCGATCGATGCAGCGGCAGGTGGGAGAGCCATTGATAAGCTTCCGCGATCGATAGTGAAATGCCCTGTAGCTGCCAGCTTTGCAATTGCCACGATCGCTCTTCTCCCGGTTCACCGCTCGGCGCACCGCCTTCTGAAATCAGCGGCAACCCTTGACTCGTTGGCAGTTGCAGTTCACAGGTCTGCACCTCAAATCGAGACTGGACTGGTGATTGCTGCTTTAGCCAGGTGATTAAGCTCCGATCGTTCATGCAGTAAGGATGTGCCCGACTGTCGGAAGCTACCACGCCCCCGCGCCACTCTTCTCCCCACAGAAAAA
>JANMIS010000986.1:0-4977 GCA_031375925.1 Synechococcales cyanobacterium OTE_70_concoct_197_sub | reverse complement strand
CATCTACAACGGTCTCTTCTCCAGTCAGATTTAACTCTTGCTCAATCTCGTAGAGAACGGCTTCTGCCTGCTCGGTATAAACCTGAAAAAAGGTGTCTGAAGCAATCTGAAATTTTAACCCAGCAAATCGCTCTTCAATATAGCCTCGACCCACAATACAAAAGGTCTCTGGGCCAAAGATAACGTTTCCCTTCTCTGTGTTAATGTTCAAACAAACACCCACAAGCCCAAAGCGCTGCATCCATTCACTGCACTGTTTCCAGAGTTCGTTCAGCCTTCGATCTTTAGCCACGATCGTCAGCAATATTTCTCCCGTCCGACGACCCACTCGCAGGGAAAGATGACGAATGTTGCCCTGATGAGTTTTCTCGTCGTAGATGGGCCACTTGGCTTTGCCGATGTCTTTTTTAATTTCAGCGAGGAGTGGGTTTAGTCGGGTGTCTTGGATGGGGCATTGATTGAGATTAACAATGCTGTGGCTTGCTTTTTGATAATAGCCTGCAATCACTTGACCATGGACGATCGATCGCATCGGGTCACGCAATTTTGCATCGGGCTGGTTTCGTTCTGCAATGCTGAGGGGATAGGTGGATTTGTTGCGGTAGTGATAGGCTTCACCAACCGTCAGGACTTCATCCACTTCTAACTCTGGGCCGAAGCCACCAATGCGCCCTAAAGCCTGTACCACTTGATCTCGCTTAGAGATGAGCTGTTGGCGATAACTCACATGTTGCCACTGACAGCCGCCACACTTGTCTGCGACGATGCACTGGGGCCGAACTCGATCGTCCGAAGGTTGCAGGACATCTAGAAGCTGAGCGGTGGCATATTTTGCCTTGACGATCGCCATTTTCGCGAGGATTCGATCGCCGGGGACAGTATCCGGGACAAACACGACGAGTTCATTGACTCGGCCCACGCCGTCGCCGCTATCGCTAAGGCTATCGATCGTGAGTTCGACCCGATCGCCCTGTCGCCATTTTCGTGTTTCAGAGGTGTCAAGGGGCATGGAGTGAGGGGATGAAGGGGTGATGATCATTGGGGGCAGGCGTCGTGAACAGGCGGCAAGAGTCTACTTTTTACCCCCGCGAATGGCAACGACAGAGCTATTAAAATTGTACTGTGGTCCTTCGAGTTCGAGTGAGGTGCCAATTTTGACCTTTTTGTTACCAAAGACAATTCCACCATCTTCGGCGATCTTTGCATTGCCGTTCAGGGTCATGATCATATCGTTGGAAAAACGCATTTCAGGGCGAGGGTCGGGCAGGGCTTTGACACTGCCATCGGGCTGAGGAATCGCTAAGGTTCGGGGTAAAAACTCAAGGCTTTTAAGATCGACTTGACCCGAGGGTTCATTGCGAATGATGACATTGATTTTGTCGCCTGTTTTGAGAAGATTTTTAGGTTCAGTGGCGTTAAGTCCTCGAACGATGACATCGACTTCGATCGGCGTCCCTTGAGCATAGGAGGATGTTTTGCCGGGAAGAAGAAAGATGCCCACAGCAACCATCAGAATGATAAGGGCGGCTCCTGCGTCTAGGATGCTTATTTTGCCAAAGAGTCTGCCTTTAGAGTCCAAGATCGCCATGGTGATTTTCCCAAGATAGAACGCAGTCCGCCCATCAAAATTCGTCACTCGTCAGAGTAGCACATACCGTGCGATTCTTCTCAAGGCAAGGCTTCAGGATAGCAATTCTAAATTCGGATTTTGACAGCTATTTGTTTTCAGTGAGTTGGGTCTGGATGCGATCGATGGCGGTGCGATCGCCGAGTTGGGTGTAGAACTTGAGGGCTTTTTCTAGAGAGAAGATCGCACCTTTCCGATCGCCTGCTGCAATTCGGGCGAGGGCTTGAACTTCGTGAACGATCGGGTTTTCGGGATCTTGGGTGATGGCTTGGCCGCAGTCTTGAAAGGCTTTGGGGTCCTTAACCTGGGCACGGGCGAGACAGCGGTGCGCGATGAGTTCTGCCGGAATTGCGGCATAGATATTAGGTTCAAGTTCGGTGGGATTTCCGACGGCTTCATTACAAGTTTCGATTGCTTCAGGTTTGGCAGCGCGGGCTTCGATGGAGCATTTGAAAGAGAAGGATTCTTTTCGGTCGGGATTCAATGTCGTGGATTGTTTTAAATCTTCGAGAGCCGCAGTGTAATTGCTTTGATTGAATTGGGAGACCGATCGCGCGTAATAAGCATCTGATTGCAAATCGGGTTCTTTAGTTAATCTTAATGCTTGATTGGCATCGGTTAAAGACCCGAGATAGTCGTAGGTTTGGTTTTTCGCTTTGGCCCGATCGAGGTAGGCTTGGACTTTTTTGGGTTCGAGTTGGAGGGTGCGATCGTAGTCTTCAATTGCGCCTGAGGGATTGTTGTTTTGAGATTGGGCAGTAGCGCGACCGTAAAAGGCATCGGCGTTGTTAGCATCCAAACTCAGGGCACGGCTGTAATTGGCAATTGCCCAGTCGGTGTCGGTGTCGGCTTTGAGATTGGCGCGATCGATGAATTCCTGCGCGGTGAGCTTGGGCATTGGGCGCGTGGCGAGTTTGGCGTAAGCTTCGGAGGTAAGCTGTTTGGGTTGCAGTGCAGTAGTGCCTGCAATGCTGAAGATACTGCTGATGGCGGAGCTTAGATCGAGTTCACGATCGTTTTGGGTGTCCGTGGGTTGGAGCATTTTAGTCAAGCCAAATTGATTGGCAAGGGCCAGGACGACGGGAGGATTAAGGTAAAAGTAGCCCATGTTTTCCTGAGGGAGTGGGGCGATTGCCTCTTTGAAATTAATGGATTGATCTATAGGCTGCCACGGTTTAGGCTGCTGGCCTTTAGCGGTGTCTGCGCCACTCAGAATAGCGAGGGTATCATCTGCAACCCATTGGTAAGCAAAAACGCTAACGGGTTTATCAGAGTTTGATTTTGCAGGTCTGCTCGGTTTGCCTTTGCTTGGCTTTGGCGTAGTCTCGCTAGGTCCGGAAAGATCCCAACTGGTAAGGCTTTGGTCGCCGATTTGGCGGGTGGTGATTTTGAGTTCGCCATTGGACAGTTTGGTGAGTGCCGTTTCGACTTTTTTAAGCGCTGTGGTGGCAGCACTCCGATCGCTAGTTTGGAAAAAGCCGCCGAAGCCCACTGCAAGTTTTGGATCAAGTTTCGTCAGCGGACTGCCCTGGGAAGGGAATGCAAACCCGATGTACTCTTTGTCCATCCAGGGGAAGATGTCCCGATCGTCTACGCCGAAGGTGCCTTGGCTAAAGTCTCGGAAGGTTTTCAATCCGTTTTTGGTGGTTTTATTGCTGTCCATGGCGACGGTGAAGGCGCGCCAGAAGAAGGCGAGGTTAGTGCTGCCGCTGATGCCGTAGTTGATGGAGGGGACGCGGGAAATAAGCGCGTTGGGGCTATTAGTGCGGGCGATGGAGGCAGGTGAAATTGGAGCTTTGAAATGAACGCCGACTTGAGCTTGAATGCCTTCGGGCGGTGCCCAAACGAAGCCGTCAATGCCATCGGAGCCTTGGTTGATCAGTTCGGTGAGTTGTTCGGGCGTTTGACTTTGAAATAAAGGGAAGTTGTTGAAGGCTCTAAACTCGGCGGGAGTATTGAGGTTGCTGCTTTTGATTAAACTTGCGAGGTTGGCATAACCAGAGATGAGGGATTTGGGGTAGCGATCGTCTTGGATCATCCGCTGAAATCCCGGAACATCTGCTAGCCGCTTCGTACTGCCTGCTTCTGCGTCAATCATTTGTTGAACAGCGGAGAGGCTTTCTGACGTAACGACAAATCCGCTCTTAAGATAGGCTGCTGCAAATCCACCGACTTCGATCGTTTTTTTAGGTTTGGGTGCGGGTTTTGCTGTGGGTAATTTCTTGGGTGTATCTGCTGGAACATCTTTTGCAGCTTCGCCTGCTTTGCCAGATGTTTCGCTGACCTTTTCTTTTAGATCAGCAGCCATGGTGACTTCTTCAGATTCTTCAGATTCGAAGTCAGCGGAGAAATCCGGTAGTTTGATAGGCTCCCAAACCAAAATGTTAGTGCCGTTGTAGAGCCTTGTGATGGGAAGTCTGCCAGGGCGACTGCGAGTGACTCGATCGAAGAAGCTCGGCATTTTACTCGAATCGCGCACAGGGGCGATCGTGGCATGGATTGTAGCGGTTTGGTCATTGTTGAACAGCATGACCGTGGCCGCTGGACCGCCGATCCAAGGCGCAATGTCCCCGTGATAGCTCACATTGGGGACAAGGGTTGAAAACATCCAACCGGGGGTCGTGAAGTCTTGGGGGAAAGTTTTGAATTTGGCGAGATCTTGCCAGAGTTTGGGTTCGGGATTGACGAGGAAGAGACCGACGATGCTATCGGGCAATAGACGGCTAATGGCGGGTGCTTCGACAGGTTTACGAGTTTCGACTGAAGTTTGAGCGTTTGCAATACCGCTGAGGGTAAGGGTGGCGGCGATCGTCGCTGAACTCAATACGCTGCAAAATACAAAGCCGCGAAATCCAAAGTGAGTCGTCATAAAGTCATCCCGAAAGCGAAGTATGATATCCAATTGTCTTCAAGAATACTCGCTTTTCAATATCCGTTCACAAATTTCAGTCTAAGCATCCATTCTAGATTCAGCGATCGTTAACTTTGAATTAATGTAAAGGCGATCGTTCAGGATGGCAAATGCTAAGCTGATAATAGGTTCAATTACACCTTGTTTTTCTATGGTCTATCCTCTTCAAGATCGTTATATCAGTCTCCTGACCGACTTTGGATTCAAACGAATCTTTGGCACTGAACCGAACAAATTTTTGCTAATTGATTTTCTCAACACCCTTCTCCCAGAACATCATCATATTCAAGATCTCTCCTTCAAAAACACCGAGCAACTGGGCAACACGGTGATTGACCGTAAAGCTATTTTTGATATTTACTGTCAAGCGCAAAATGGCGATCGATTTATCGTCGAAATCCAAAAAGCTAAACAAAACTTCTTTAAAGATCGAAGTGTG
>JANMIS010000926.1:0-2259 GCA_031375925.1 Synechococcales cyanobacterium OTE_70_concoct_197_sub | reverse complement strand
GTCGGTGATTCAAACGCTGTTGTCGCGGGGCGATCGGAGATTGGGTCCGATGTTGGAAAAGGTGCGGCATTATGGTGAAACATTGGGGAGCTATCGTCGTGCTTTTAAAGATCTCAAGGGGCAGCTTCCGGATATTGATTTTTATGTGTATTCGGATTGGAAACAGGATCAGGTTTTGCCTTGGAACCATTTGCAGGGTCCGCTTCCGGTGCAAACGTTGCAGAGGCATTTGGCGAGTGCGATTTCCGTTCCGGAAGTCTGTGCCAACGGGTGATTTTATGGACTGACACAATCTGTTTTATAAACTCTATGAGAACGGCCTGATTCAACTCATTCCAGATTACATCCGCTCTTTCAAGAATCAACTCTACTCAAAATTGGGAGTTGAGGGCGGTTCTCCAGAGATTTGGGCATTTTAGACTTATCTAAACCCTCACAACCTTAGGATCCCGGCCATGCTATCTCGAATTTGGAGCGCTTCGCTCATTGGCATTGATGCGGTGAAGGTCGGGGTGGAGGTGGATCTCTCGAATGGAATGCCTGCAACGATCGTAGTGGGCCTCCCCGACACTGCTGTACAAGAGGCAAAAGAAAGAGTTAAAACCGCGATTAAAAATTCGGATTTCATGTTTCCGATGCGGCGGATCATTGTCAATTTGACCCCCGCAGATCTTAGGAAAGAAGGGCCGATTTATGATTTGCCGATCGCAATGGGAATCTTGGCATCGTCAGAGCAGATTCCATTGGATTGTTTGGACGAAACTTTGTTTTTAGGTGAATTGTCTCTTGATGGAACGCTACGGCCAGTGGCGGGGATATTGGCAATCGCTGCTGCTGCGAAGTCTTTGGGGATTAAAAACTTGGTGATTCCAGCGGATAATGTGCGGGAAGCGGGTGTTGTAAAAGATTTGAATGTCTACGGGTTTAAACAATTATCGGAAGTCGTATCGTTTTTAAATGCTCCCGAATCCGTGTTGCCTGCTCAAATCGATGGCGTAGCGGAACTCGCTCAAGGACGACAGATTGGTTTTGATTTGCGGGATGTGAAGGGGCAGGCTCATGCGCGGCGGGCGTTGGAGATTTCGGCGGCGGGCGGGCATAATTTGATTTTTGTGGGACCGCCGGGAAGTGGGAAGACGATGTTGGCAAGACGATTGCCGTCGATTATGCCGGAGATGAGCTTTGAAGAGGCGCTGGAGGTGACGCAGATTCATTCGGTGGCGGGGTTGTTGAAAAATAAGGGTTCGATCGTGGCCACGAGACCCTTTCGCAGTCCCCACCATTCTGCTTCTGGGCCGTCCTTGGTCGGCGGCGGCAGTTACCCTCGTCCCGGTGAGATTTCGCTATCGCATCGGGGGATTTTGTTTCTCGATGAACTAACGGAATTCAAGCGAGATGTTTTAGAATTTTTACGTCAGCCCTTAGAAGACGGTCATGTAACAATTTCTCGCACGCGCCAATCGGTTTCCTTCCCAGCGCAATTCACATTGGTTGCAAGTACAAATCCCTGTCCCTGTGGCTATTACGGCGATCCGATTCAGCCCTGTACCTGTTCTCCGATCGTCCGTGAGAAGTATTGGGCAAAGCTGTCGGGACCATTAATGGATCGCATTGATTTACAAGTGCGAGTCAATCGCTTAAAACCCGAAGAAATTGTCCAAGATGGCGCGGGGGAAGAGTCGAGTTCAGTTTATAGTAGGGTCCAAGGCGCAAGGCACCGATCGCAGCACCGATTTCAAGACACAGCGCTGCGCTGCAATGCAGAAATGCAAAGCAAACACCTGCGAGAATGGTGCAAACTCGATGACGGCACCCGAACATTATTGGAAAATGCAATCAAAAAATTGGGATTATCCATGCGAGGCAGCGATCGAATTCTAAAAGTTTCGCGAACGATCGCTGACTTGAATGGGGACGCTGAGATTGGCATTAGTCATGTGGCAGAAGCGATTCAATATCGGACGATCGATCGGATGCAATAAATCCCTGGCGAACCGCCCCCCAGCCCCCAATTCTGGGGGAGCCAAACTAAAGTATTAACTCTCATGTTCCCCCAGAATTGGGGGTTAGGGGGCCTCTTCTTACGCCAGATGCACCACATTTAAACTAAAGGTAATCAACGTCAAGTACAAGATAACAATGATTTGACACGACAAGATGCGTAAGTGTTCATTATTATACTGATAATACTAATAAAACAATGTGTTACTAGTAGCATAACTGCTGCAGCCTGTGCTAAATGTTGAACGTGCATAGAGT
>JANMIS010000899.1:0-2222 GCA_031375925.1 Synechococcales cyanobacterium OTE_70_concoct_197_sub | reverse complement strand
CGGCCATTATCTCGGCAAAATCTGGATCGCCTTCATACATGCCAATAAACTCGATCCAAGGATTCTCTGGCTTATTGGGAGCGATCGAAAAACTCAATACTTCAGTCTCGGCTAATTGAGTCTGAACCATTTTTTGAAGTTGTTCGATCGCGTCTTCTTTTGTTGATGCTGTGACTTGGCAATCATGAAGTTCTGCCACCGAAGCTACAAACTGTTCCGGTCCAACGGATTTGAGTAATAGATGAAAATTAAGATCTGTAGTATCACGATGGGTGACAGGGAGATTCATTTAAGTTGCGCCTCAGAAAGCTACCGTGAATTCAATTATAACCTGACCCTGAGACTCCAAAAGCTGCAACTGAGGGAATTTTTGATGGGATGGGTCCGGAATTTATTTTTGTTGATGTATAACTAAGAGAAAGCCGATCGTTTTACCTACCGCCATGCCTGAAGAACAAGAGAAATCATTCGAAATCCAACCTGCAAACACGAATTCAAAGCTTCAAGATAAGCTGGCAGAGATGGTTGTGTCTGTGTTGATGACGGGTGGCTTGTCTGCTGGAAGTTTTGGGGCTTTTTGGTCCCTGTTCAAGGAGAGTGATATTCCGAAGGCGATCACATCGCTTGTAATTGGTGGTGGGATTAGCTATGGCGCGAGTTTGTTGGGGCCTGTGCATGTAGGGAATCAGCGTCGGTTTGGGAAAGCGGGAAACTGGGTCGATCGGCGAATTGATGGGGCGATCGAAGCTGTCAAATGGAAGCTGTCGGGTTGTGACGGGAGATATTTACAACGTCAGGGAGAACGGTGTCAGGAATATTATGGAATTGATGTTGAGGATTTTAAGCAGCCGGAAGGGATCTTGCAAGTAAATCTGGATGAGGTGTTTGTTCCGCTGAATTTAGATTTATCGATGGGAGAGTTTGGGGGACGATTAGACCCATCGCAGCGGGAACAGACCTTTGAAATTTGGGATTTTTTGGGACTAATCAGTGCTCGACCGTCTCGCCCTTCCACGAGTTGGAGAATCCTGAGGGCGACGGATAATCCTAAAATCGTTAACCGTTGCATAGATTCTGGCACCAGGCTTCATCAATATCGCTTTCTCGATCCCCAATATGGGTGATTTGGGTTGCCCCGCCTGCTTCTAAACTGGGAGCAGAACGCTCCGCAGAGGCAATCCACTTGAATGATTCTTTCTTTTCAATCGGTAAGGCGTAATATTTTCGTTGTCATCCTTTGAGCCAGAGTCCTAATCTCTAAAAATCTTCCAATAACGCACTCAAACGATCGAGGAACGGATCCCGCTCCCGTCCGTTTACAGTTCCGGTAGCATGAACGACCTCGATGATTTCGATCGGAGACTCCAACTCGATCGCTTCATTTTCTAATGGAGTTATGAATGCTAAATTTTGGGGTCCGTGGGAGAGTTGTTGTTTGAGAGCTTCGACTTGGGTTTGAAGCTGTTCGAGCTGGGCGGTGAGAGGATGGGTAACTTGCTCGATCGTCGGGATGATCTGACCGAGTTGTTGTGCGAGTTGTTTGACGGCTGTGGCATTTTGGGCGACGATCGATTCCTCTAACTCGTGGAATTGATGATGCAACGATCGGCTTTCATCTTCCCATAGAAATTGGTAGAGCGCTTCTTTGCATAGCTCATCAAAATTGGCAAATTCTGACGTGTCGAGTTCCTGTTCGATCGCCTCTAGTAGTTCTTTATCCTGTTTTTTGACGGTAAAAACCACTGAATGAACGACATCCTGCGAGATTGCCGGACTCCTTCGTGAAGCGGTTTTACGCATTGTGGTTTTAGTCGATTTAGCATTTACTTCTACGGCATTCGCTTCTGCAATATTCGCTTCGATCGTTTTAGACTTATCGACTTCTTGCTCTGTTGATTGACTTAACGCTGCCTTCTGAGCAGTCGCTTTAGTCGCTGTTGCGCTCTTAGCGCTGGATGGCTGAGCAGTTGTTTTTTTCTTTGTGGATGCCATGACGGTTCCGGGGTGGTTCAGGTGATTAAAGCAATGGGCATTAAAGCAATGGGCATTAAAGCAATGGGCATTAAAGCAATGGGCAGTAGAGCACAGGCTGACTCCTTACTTTGATTTAGTTGGTGCCAACTTCAGTTCACCGTAGAGATATTGACCGAGCGCATTGGCTTGCCGGGAGGGTTTGGCGAGGTGCGATCGGATCTGTGCCTCTTGCAGCAGCATCTGCAAAT
>JANMIS010000882.1:0-7483 GCA_031375925.1 Synechococcales cyanobacterium OTE_70_concoct_197_sub | reverse complement strand
GTGTAGTCGCCTTTTTTGGTGGGATAAACTTTGCCCACATCTTCGATTAGGAGAAAGGGCTGGTCAGTCGTTCTAGAATTCACGGCGATCGGATTGGTTAGGGTTTGCATGGTGAATGTTGCGAGGGGTTATGGGGTTTGTGAGATGGCAGGATTCTTAGGCGGCGCGGGATTTCGATCGGGGGATGCGAGGGGATGCAACAGGGTCGATGGCGATTTCTTCGACTCGCACTTCGTGGGAGATTTTAAGCGAGGCGAGGTAGCTCATGGGGTCGTCAGGATTGAAGACTAAGCCGTCAAATAGTTTGACAGATCCACGGTCATCGACGTTATCGGGTAGACCTAATTCACGGGCTGCTTGGCCGTAGGTCTCGCGGCAATAGACCCGTTCTAGAATTTCAGTCCAGTTATTTGGGAAGGGGGTGATGCTCCAACGGGCCATTTGGGTAAGGATCCAGAGAGCTTCTGACTTACGAGGGCAGGTCGATTGTTCGACGTAGTATTGGTTGAAGCGCACGAGCATTTCTGGGGCTTGGTCGAGGCTGCGCTGGAATGGGTCGATGAACCCTGGGCGAAGTTGCTCAGCGGGAACGTTTAAATACTCGGGTTTGGCAAGCATTTTGATGATCTCTTCGCGGTTACGGCGATCGTCGCAGTATTCGCAGGCTTCGATGAGGGCCTTGACGAGGGCGATGTGGGTTTTGGGGTTTTCCCTGGCCCAGTCTTCACGAACGCCGAGGACTTTGTTTTGATGGCCGTCCCAGATTTCGAGGTCGGTGGCGACGACAAATCCGGTGTCATCCTTGACGGCTGCGCTGTTCCAAGGTTCAGAGGCGAGGTATCCGTCAATGAAGCCCTTGGAAATTTGGTTTTTCATCTCGGCGGAGGACATGATCGATAGAGACAGATCTTTGTCTGGGTCGATGCCACCGGATGCTAACCAGTAGCGCGTCAGTAAGCTGCCCATGGACACGCTATCCACGAGGCCAAAGGTGTGGGGCTGTTCTGGAGTGGCGGCGATCGCTTTTTTGAGATCTTTGAGATTACGAACGCCGTCGTCGTAGAGTTTCTTACTTAGGGTAATGGCGTTGCCGTTGCGGGCGAGGACCATGGCGGTGACGATCGGGGTGGGGCGTTTGCGATCGACGCCGATCGTCATGGCGAGGGGCATTCCGGCGAGAAGCTGGGCGCAGTCGAGGCGTTGGTTTGCGAGGCCGTCACCGATCGTTTGCCAGTTTGAATCTGAAATGAGTTCGACTTGCGTGAGGCCATGCTTAGCGAAGAAGCCTTTTTCCTTGGCGACGATGAGTGGGGCCGCGTCGGTGGTGGGAACGTAGCCCAGGGTGATGACGGATTTTTCCACCGTTTTGACGGCGGTGACGGCGGGGATTGCGGTTTTCTTTTCAGAAACTTTGCTAGCTTTGCGGCGTTTGTCGCGTTTTTGTTGGTTGAGGAAGTTGATGATTTCGCCGCGATTTGGATAATACGTTGGGTCGTTGACGACTTCCATCCGTTTGCGGGGGCGTTGGAAGTTTACGTTGAGGATGCGGCCAATGTGGGCTTCAGGTCCGTTGGTGAGCATGACGACCCGATCGCTGAGCAGCAGGGCCTCGTCTACGTCGTGGGTGACCATGACGCAGGTGGTTTTGTATTCTTCGCAGATCTGCATAAGCTGCTCTTGCAAATTCCCTCGGGTTAAAGCATCCAAGGCTCCGAAGGGTTCATCAAGTAGCAGGACTTTGGGACGGATGGCGAGGGCGCGGGCGATCGCGGTTCGTTGTTTCATTCCGCCGGATAGCTGGCTTGGCTTTTTGTCAGCGGCGGCGCGAAGACCGACTAGATCAATATGCTTTTCAATGATTTCTTTGCGTTCAGCGGCGGGCAGGTCGGTCATGACCTTATCGACGGCGATGGCGATGTTTTGGCGAACGGTGAGCCAGGGGAGCAGTGAATAGTTTTGGAAAACCATCATGCGATCGGGTCCGGGTTCGGTGATTTGTTTGCCAGAGAGGACGACTCCGCCAATGCTGGCTTGTTCAAATCCCGCAATAATATTGAGCAATGTGGATTTACCGCAGCCGGAGTGACCAATGAGTGATACAAATTCGCCTTGATTGATTTTGAGATCTACATTACGAAGGGCAACGTATTCGCCGCCGTTTTTTAGGGGATAAACTTTATCGATATGATCGACATCTACCAAGATAGTCATAGGGGTTAGTTCCGGGGTTTAGTAGTTTGGGACATCAATTAAAAATCTGGCGGACGGCCCCCAAACCCCCAATTCTGGGGGCTATGAAAAATTGAGAATTATTCAGAAACAACCAATGAACCGAGCCAGCCGACAAACCGATCGAGTACCAACCCGACCAAACCAACGCTAAATACTGCTAATACAATTTTGCTGATGCTGTCATCGAGCATGGAAGTGTACTCGTTCCAAATGTAAGCGCCGATTCCGCCTGCGCCTGTGGAGAGCATTTCAGCCGCGACGATCGCCAACCATGCCAAACCAACGCCAATGCGAAGACCTGTGAAAATGTATGGCACTGTCGAAGGAATCAAAATGCTAAAGAAGAAGTCTTTACCCGATAAGCGCAATACTTTCGCGACGTTTGTATAATCCTTGGGGATCTGCTGCACACCCACGGAAGTGTTGATAATAATGGGCCAAATTGCTGTAATAAAGATGAGGAAAATCCCCGCATTCTCGGCAGGCTTGGGAGTTTGTAAAAACAAAATAGTGGAAATAGGTAGCCAAGCCAATGGTGGAACGGTTCGTAAAATCTGAACCAATGGATCGAAACCGTCCCGCAGGAACTTATTTACACCGATCGCAACGCCAATCACAATGCCAAAAAATGCTGCACCAACATAGCCAATGCCCACACGGGTCAAACTATTGAGAAGCTGCATCCAAATGCCATTTTCAGCAAAGCCTCCAGTAATGGTGCCGATCGTTTGGCTAATGACTTTGACAGGTCCGGGCATTTTTGAATCTGCACTAGAGCAAAGCAATTGCCATAGCAATAATGTGGCAGAACTACAAACAACAGGCGGAATCATAGATTGAACAATTTCTGTCGCTTTTTCAACGATCGGATTAGCGGGACGGGCGGTCGCAATTGCCATGGTGGGTTCCTTTGGGTGTGGAGATTGAGAATTTGTTCAGGGATTTTGTATGGAGTCAGTGTTGGCTTCGTTGTAGACCGCCCCGGAATAAATTCCGAGGCTAATAGCAAAAGTCCGTTGAAACGGACTAAAGAACTATGAAATCATCTCTTCAACCTGTTTCAACAGGTTTTAGCTATTAGCCTTGCGACTTCAGTCCAAGGCGGATTTAGCAGTAACTAAGAATCAAGCTTTTTTGATCTTCAGGCTGCTGAGGTAAGCCTTTGGATCGGCGGGATCGAAGGTGACACCATCAAAGAAGGTTTCCTTACCGCGCGAGTCTTCTTTTGGAATCTGTGCGTCGGGAACTTTGAGGGCTTTTGCTGCTTCACGCCAGAGGTCCGATCGGTTAACGGTGTCCACCATGGCCAAGTCAGACTCAGCAAAGGTGCCCCAACGGGTGTTCTCTGTGATGAACCATTTGTCGTGGCTCTTATAGGGGAAGGAGGCATTTTCGCGCCAGAACTTCATGAGCAATGGAGACTTCTCAAGCTTGCGGCCATTGCCGAAGTCGAAGTCACCCTGCATCCGGCCCAAAATGTCCGCAGAAGGAGCCTTGACGTAGGTGTCACCCTCCATCAACTTGCACATTTCCACTTTGTTCTCATCCTTGTCACACCACATTTGGGCTTCCATGATCGCCATCAGCACTGCTTTCGCTGCCTTGGGATTTTTGTCGGCCCAGTCCTTGCGGAGGGTGAAGGATTTTTCGGGATGGTTCTTCCAGATTTCACCTGTCGTGACGGCGTTGTAGCCGAGCTTTTTCGTCACGAGGCGCTGGTTCCAAGGTTCGCCGACGCAGAATGCATCCATGGCCTTGGTTTCCATGTTGGCCACCATTTGGGGGGGTGGAATGACCTTGATATCCACGTCTTCGTCAGGATTGACACCATTAGCGGAAAGCCAGTAGCGCATCCACAGGTCGTGGGTTCCACCGGGGAAGGTGACGGCACATTGGAACTTCTTCCCGGCTGCTTTCATCTGATCAATTTTGGCTTTGAGCTTGTCGGCTTTCGCTTCAAATTTCAGATCGGCGTATTCATTGGAAATCGAGATCCCTTGGCCGTCCGTGTTGAGACGAGCCAGGATGTACATGGGAATTTTGGTATTTCCCTTAGTGATTTTGCCGGAGTCCAGCAGATAGGACATGGGCGTTAGGATATGTGCCCCGTCCAATCCACCTTTGTCACTGCCGAGTTCTAAGTTGTCGCGAACGCTAGCCCAAGAGGTTTGCTTTTTGACCTCGGCGTTCTTTAGTCCATATTTTTCAAATAATTTTTTCTCTTTAGCAATAATCAGAGGAGCCGAATCCGTCAAAGCGATAAAGCCCAGGGTGACTTTATCAACTTCGGGCGTGTCTCCCGTTCCACTGTTAACCGCAGGGGCGGATGAGGTGCTTGCAGTGGGGCTAGAACCGCCGCCGCTGCAACCATGAACAAGCATTGTCCCGGCGGCGGTGGCACCGACCGTTAGCAGAAATTTGCGTCTCGAAAAATTAGCCATGAGTCCGTATATCCGATCGATGAGTATGAATTGAGAATTAGCTAGCGAAGAGAATGCACTCTGGAAAGCAACTAACAGTTTCAATAATGAAAAGTTAATTTACTTAAAGACATCCTTTTGTATAGAGACGTACAAAAAGGAATATTAAATGCTTTTTCTCAATCAGGCTAATCCACATCGTGCAATTTGTATCACCTGAGACTCTTTGCTGTCAAATCGATCGAAGAACCCCGAATTCTCTGGATTTTAGGATTTTTTAGACAGGGGTGCGTTGAAACAGCCTATCCCACAAACCACTGGTCCAACTCACTTCCTTCTTCTCAAACCACTCATCCGTCACAACAGGCGAAACGGCTACCGCACAGGCTTTGAGTTCGGGTTGCTTGGAGACGGGACAGGCGATCGGATGGGTCAACATATTTGCTTCGGCATTTTCTGCCCACATCGCGCCCCAGTGCATGGGCATGAATAATGTGCCGGGTGAGATGCCTTTAGTAACGGTCACTGGAAGCCGGACGAAGCCTCGACGCGATCGGACTTCGACCCAATCCCCATCATTCACGCCCAAGGTCTTAGCGTCGCGAGGATGCACTTCTAGGAAAGGCGTGGGATGCATTTTGAGGGTCTTTTCGATGCGGGCAGTGCGGGACATGGTGTGCCAGTGGCCGTAGAGTCTGCCTGTGGTGAGGACGTAGGGGAAGCTGGGATCGGGCGGTTCTGCTAAGCCTCGTGAGTGGCAGGCGATGAACTGGGCACGGTGGTCTTTGGTGTGGAATTTCAGATCTTGGTAGAGACGGTTTGAACTATCTTTGCTGGGGACATTCCCTTTGGGTGCAGGCCATTGAGTGGGTCCATGGGCCAGCAGATACTCATGGCTCAGTCCCGTCTGGTCGCAGGGTTGGCCTTTGGTTAGGCGTACGAATTCGCTATACACTTCCGCCGCATCGTTGAAGGCAAATTCCCGCACGAAGCCCAAGCGCTGTCCGACTTCGGCAAAGATGACCCAATCAGGACGCGCTTCTCCCGGCGGTGTGCGGAACTTCGGGCAGAGGGTGAGGCGACGTTCGGAGTTGGTCATTACGCCTGTTTTTTCGCTCCATTGGGCTGCTGGGAGCAATAGATGGGAAAATTCGGCCATCTCGGTGGGAGAGTAGCATTCTTGATGGATGACGAAGGGGCAATTTCGCAGCGCTTTTTTGACCCGATCGAGGTCCGGTAAGCTCACCGCAGGATTAGTGGCGACGACCCAAAATAGTCCAATATCGCCCAGTTCCATCGCCTTAATCATCTCCCACACTGTCAGTCCGGGCTGCGCCCCGATCTGTCCCGCAGGCAATCCCCAGAACTCCTCGACCTGCGATCGGTGCTTTTCATTGGCCACGAATCGATAGCCGGGTAAAAGGTGAGCGAGGCCGCCTGCTTCTCTGCCGCCCATGGCATTGGGTTGGCCTGTGAGGGAAAACGGACCTGCACCGGGACGACCGATTTGACCTGTGAGTAGATGAAGATTAATCAGCGTCCGGGCTTTGGCGGTGCCTTCGCTGGATTGATTGAGACCCATGGACCACATGGACAGGACGTTTTTAGCTTTGCCCCAGTAGCGAGTGGCTTGTTTGATTTCGGCGACGGTGATGCCACAGGTTTCGGCGACTTTTTCAGGAGTGTAGTCTTTGACGATATCGCGGTAGGCTTCGAAGCCGTCGGTGAATTTGTCAATGAAATGGTGGGCAATGTATTGCGGTGCTTGTTCACTCCATTTCAAAAGCAAATGTGCCATGCCATGCATGAGATCAATGTCGGTACCTGGTTTGATTGCTAAATGAAGATCTGCATGTTTTGAGGTGTCGGTGGCGCGGGGATCGATGACGACGAGCTTGGTCCCACTATTTTGTTTGTGATTTTTGCGTAGGCGGTTGAAGATGATCGGATGACATTCGGCGGTGTTGGTGCCGATTAAAAAAGCGCAGTCGGTTACGTCTAGATCTTCGTAACAGCAAGGCGGACCATCTGCCCCAAAGCTTTGTGCGTAGGCGGAGACGGCGGAGGACATGCAGAGGCGCGAATTGGCATCAAAATTGTTAGTGCCGAGACAGCCTTTTAAAAGCTTTTGGGCGACGTAGTAATCCTGGGTTTGAAATTGGCCCGACCCATACATGGCGATCGAATCCTTGCCCTGAGTCGCCAAAACGGTTTTGATCCGATCGGCGATGGCATCAAGGGCAATTTCCCAAGTGACGCGCTTAAAGGGTTCATCCAAAGTTGCCCGCATCATTGGATATTTCAGTCGATCTTTGTGAAGCGATTCCCCGATCGTTGCACCTTTGACACAGATTTGGCCGTGGCTGGAGGGATGAGTCCGATCGCCCCTTGCTTGCCAGACCGGGGTGCCATCGGCGGGGTCCCGCGTGATCTTTTTTCCTGGCATTGCAGGAGGCAGCACTTCCAAACCACAGCCGACGCCGCAGTAGGGACATTGAGTTTTAGCCGTTTCAGTCATACAAGCCAATGAGTGGTAATCAACGGGGGAGAACCCGGAGAGAAGATAAATTGAAGTGAAGTCAAAAATTAAGTGACTCAGCGTATCAACGACAACAGTTTCAAAATGTTCCTCACCAACATTTTGCAGTGAAAGTGTCAGAAACAGAGCGTTTTGAAACTATCAAGATTTGTCATGATCAGCATATTGAATGGTGATGGGAAACCCTAATGATGCGCTAGTTCGGGATTGGGTTCCTTCAATAACACCGCGCAGAGGGAACTGCACACCAGTGCCGCAATACCCATCGTGGCGAACAACACATGGGCATCGG
>JANMIS010000873.1:0-2373 GCA_031375925.1 Synechococcales cyanobacterium OTE_70_concoct_197_sub | reverse complement strand
ACACAAAAGCCACAGGCGTCACTAATTCTAAAAAGCAAAACGCGCCGCCCGCTAAAAGCCAAATCAACGAAGTCTCAGCCATGATTTAAACCCGTAAAGACAGACGAAACAGATGAGAAATAAACCACGATCGATAAAACTTTGCCAGGTCGGAAATCATTCGGTATAGTTTGGGGGTTCAATGCCGAGTTCTCTCTACCTTCATCGATCGTTCCCGTGATTTCGGAAAATTCTCAGAAAACTTTCAACAACCTCTTAAACATCACCTGCCTTGCTAACCTTGTCTAACAAATCTGTCCTGCTATGAGTCGTTTTGAATTAAAAATTTACTGCACTAATCCCCGTTGCGATCGGCCTGAAAATGTCACAGGCGACAAAACCTGTACTAATTGCGGCACGCCCATCACCTACCGCTACCTCTGGGCCGTTGAACCCCAAGAACGACCCATCGGCTCGATCGTCGGCAATGGTCGCTACAAAGTCGTTTCTCCCAGGCTTTGGCTCGATCTGCAACCCGGACTCGTGCCCTTTATGCCCGCCGAGATTCCCGATGCCTACCTGCCCTACCTTCACCTCTACGACCATCGCCTCCATCTCCCCGAGATTTATGGTGTCTGTCAAGATGCAGGCCAAGAGACTCTGCTGCTCGAAAACGTGCCCTTCGATCGGGATGCCACTCCGTACCTCGGTCTGATGCAAAGTTTTGCCCAGAGTAGCGCCGTTCGTCAGGTGTATTGGCTCTGGCAGATGCTAGAACTCTGGGAGCCACTGCTGAACTGGCAGGTTGCGAGTAGCCTTTTACTGGAAGAAAACCTACGCGTTCAGGATTGGCGGCTAAGACTCAGAGAATTGATAGCAGATACCACAGAACCTCACCTTAGCGATCTCGCCAGCCTCTGGTCTGGGCTTTTGCCCGAAACCCGATCGAGCATCACCGCGCCGCTCCAAGAGATCTGCGTCCAGATGCATGACCCTAAGGCCGAAATAGCCACGATTCGCAAAGCCCTTAACCAACTGCTGCTTGAACAAGCTGGCCTTCTTTCCCTCGGACTCCAATCCCACGGCATCACTGATGTCGGCAAAGTTCGAGACCATAATGAAGACACCTGTTATCCCTTGGGTAACACCACGATTCAGGATGATCTATTTCCTCGATTGGCGATTGTCTGCGACGGCATCGGCGGTCATGAAGGCGGTGAAGTCGCGAGTCACATGGCCGTGCAGTCTTTTAAGCCCCAGATCCGAGCGTTTTTAGCCGAACTCGCCGAGCAGCCAGAACTCGTCGAACCCGAGGTGATATACGAGCAGCTTGCTGCGATTACCCGCGTCGTCAATAACCTGATTTCTAATCAAAATGATGAACAGGAACGCAGCGATCGTCGTCGCATGGGCACCACCCTAATGATGACGCTTCAGGTCCCTCAACGGGTGCGCACCAGCAGCGGCACGATTCTGAGCAACAGCCATGAACTCTATCTCGTCAGCGTAGGCGACAGTCGGGCTTACTGGCTAACGCCCCGCAGCCTACATCAGCTCAGCATTGACGATGATGTAAGTGTGCGCGAAGTGCGTCTGGGCCGATCGACCTACCGAGATGCCCTCATGCGCCCCGATGCCGGAGCCTTAACTCAAGCCCTAGGAACCCGTGATAGCGAAGCGCTGCGGCCTAGAGTGCAGCGATTTATCCTTGAAGAAGATGGGTTGCTGCTGATCTGCTCCGATGGACTGAGCGATATGAACCTGGTCGAGCAACATTGGCAAGAGTTTGCCGACAAAATCCGATCGGGCCAAAGCCTGGAAGAATCAGCCCAAGCCTGGGTCGATCTGGCTAATGAAAAAAACGGCAGCGACAATATTTCCCTAGTCCTGACCCAATTCCAAGTCACAGACCCCAAGCGTAAAGTTCCTTTGATCCCCAGCGAAATAGCCCCCGATCGCACTCCAGAACCCGAGGTTATCACTCAAGAGCCAACTCAGAAGAAAAAATCAAATATTTTACTTTGGAGTCTTCTCTTAGTTCTTCTAGGGGGCGGCGCAGGCTTGGGAACTTGGTTCATGGTGGATCAAAAAGGCTTTGAAAGCTGGATGACTCGAATTCAAGGTGAAGTCCAGCCTCATATTCAGAATTTCTTGCCAAAACCTTAAGGATGGGCCTCTTGCCAAAATCTGTTTTGCTTTACGAGCTGTTAAATTCTTCCATACCAAAGTACCGCCTTATGTAAAGATGGTATGGCTACAAAGCTCACCTAGAGACGCTCATAGAAGTAATAGACAGGACATCATGGAAGTTGGAACTCGCATTCGGGTGAATACGTCAGTCGTGATTTACCACCATCCCGATCACAGAAATCAAGGCTTTGATATCAATGGCCA
>JANMIS010000847.1:0-3689 GCA_031375925.1 Synechococcales cyanobacterium OTE_70_concoct_197_sub | reverse complement strand
AGTTTGCGCCCCTTGGCGGTAAATCAATCAACAGGCGCACCCGATCGGGATAGTCAGCCTGAATCGCTTGCAGCAACGGGATCGCTGGGTCATTTGGGTCGGCGATTCCAAACAGGACTTCGTAGGGACCACAGTTTGTCTGGACACAGAGTGATTCCCAGTTTCGTCTCGCCCGATCGTCCAAGCCACAGATCGGCACCATCACCGACACCGAAATAGATTGCACCGGATTGGATTCCACCGAGCTGCATTTAACTGGGCTGCATTCAAGGGATATATGGCGTTTCCAAGGTTTAAAAAATGCCAACGTAGCCCAAATACAAGCGATGTAGAACAAGCCACAGCCCAACAGAAGTGCGCCAATCAAAAGCTGTGCAATCAAACCAGGATTTATACTCATGGGAATTCTGGACTACTTGGGGTTCGATTTGGGGTTCGATTTGGGGTTCGATTTAGGGTTCGATCGTAGCCGTCCGCGCAACTCTTCTTTAATCCTTGCCAAAATTGAGGTCTCATCGAGAGAATCTAAAATTCGGGTCACAACCGCCTTCGGACCCGCCTCGCCCCAACTTGCCCCATTGGCAAAATACACCTTAGCCACCTGCCCAATCCCATAGGTAGAGACCCCTGCCACCCCAGCTTGCGTCACTGCGATCGAAACATAAGGCGCTAGGGATAATCCCCCCGTCGCAGGTACTGAAGCGCCCAGTAAGCTCTTTAAAGTCCCCAGCCCTAGGGTTGCGAGTAATTCGCTGGCCGTGATTCCTCCCATAGCGATCGCAATATTTTTCAGGAGACTCACTGCCCCTTTTTCGGTCATCGCGATGCCATAGAGCTTCGATAGCGTCAAAATGACCGCCACATCAACCACCGCACTACTCACAACATCCAGTACCGTTACGGGATTGACCGCCACAGCGATCGCTTTAGTCATCACCCCATTCCAGATCACTTGATCAGCAGCCCGGTCTCGAATCTTAAGTTTGCGCTGCACGATCTGGCCGCTCACCTCATCGGCATACAGCATAGAATTTAGCGCGACTAAGGCTTTCCCCTCCCGATCGAGGATTTCCAAAATCTTCAACTTCACCGCTTCTACCTGAGGCGGTCCCGGTTCCATGACCACTTTCAATCGACCATCAGCTTGACGAGTCGCAATAGGAACCAATGGCGCAGCGGAAGCCATGACAATCTCATCAGGAGACAGCAAGGTCTTAACCCGATCGTCGCGGATTTTTTCGTAGATGCTTTGACGATCGGTGTCGGGATATTGGTCGATTTTGTTAAAGACTAGGATGATGGGTTTGCCCACGGCTCTGAGGGCCGACAGTGCCCGATGCTCCACCTGGGTCATGTCGCCCGACACGACAAACATGAGTAGGTCCGATCGCTCTGCAATTAACTGAGCTAGGGCCGCTCGGTCTTCGCCTTCTACTTCGTCAATTCCGGGCGTATCAATCAATTGGACGTGATTTTGGACGTGATTGTCGATCGAATGAGTCCCGGAATTTGCCCCCCAATTTGGATTCAAGCGGTCCCAATCTGCTAGCTGTTCAGTCTGGGTCACACCATGGATGGCCCCCGTTCTGAAGGCATCTCGACCCAGCAGCGCATTAAGCAAGGAAGATTTTCCTCGACCGACCATGCCAAAAGCGGCAATGTGAATCACGGATTGATCTAATTTTTCTAGCATCGCCGTCAATCCTGCGATCGACTGTTCGAGACCACTGCGCTCTAGGTCCGTCAAGTCTACCCCGGTGACCAGATCTTGCAGGGCAATCTTCGCTTGACGGTAGTTGAGTTCGGATTGGATTTCGTTAAAATCAACGATCGCCCCTGCCGGAATTTCTCCGCTTGGGCTAGTTTCGCTGTCAGGGTCTGGATTCATAGGAGACATCATAGGTTCCAGTATAGCTAAACCCCAGACTAACAAATCCCTAAACTAATGAATTGATCAAGCCCACGTTAACCTTACCAAAGTTAGTACTCAAGGCAAGGTTGAGATGCTCCATCGCCATGACTAGCCACTGCACGGAACCCTGGGTGTGGCATTCATAATGATTGAACAAAATCGATAGCCGTTTTTCTAAGTAGGGCCTGACCTTGCGGCAAATCAGCACGAGTTTTAACAGCAAGCTAGTGGTCTGCATCGGCCCTAGATTTGAAATGAGGTCTACAAAGACAAAATGCTTGGGTTGGGTAGGACTTTGAACAATTAGGAAGTTCAAAAGCTGACTACAGGTTCGCAACAGCAAAAACTCATTGAATTCGGAGCCATCGTTATCCGGCAAAATATTCGTCAAAGTTTGGTGTAATTGATTGTTAAATTGGCGACGCCCATACTCCGGCTCTACGGCGTCGATTAAGTATTCGTATAGGTCGCCCTTAAAGCCCTTGAAGGTTTGTTGACGATATTGACTTTGAATTAAAAAGCGCTCTGCCAAGTCACGATGAGTACAGCCCTGGCTGACTTTTCCCGTGAAGTGCTTAAGGGCGTGGGTTAGGTCTATTTCAGGTAAGAGGGTTGGATTGGTGACGGGATGGAGTAGCCGATCGCCGCGCTGGTGTTGGGTGGACGATCGTCGCACTTGGTAGGTGACAAACTGAGAGAGATCTAGTTCATAGTTATGCTGCATTTGGTCTTGCAGCGATCGAATAGATTTTTGGTCTTCGGGGGAACTCCCATCGCTGACGAGGCAGTGGGGATAGAGGTAGGGATAACGACGGATTAAGCTCCGCAAGGGCTGCTGACTTTGGAGATTTTCGGCAGATTCCCCTTGCTCTAGAACGCAAGCTAGGCGTCGTAAGGCTTGAAATTGCTCGGTTTCTTGAAACTGATTCAACAGTTCGCGCAGTCGGCGGTTGGCTTTGCTGCGGGTAAAGTCCACAGGGGTTGTGGGTCTAGATTCTAGAACCTGGATCAGCTGCGGGACTGCGCTTTGGGTGTGCGGTCTGCCTTGCCAGCGGTTGGTTAGAATGTGGGCGCAGCGGTTGAGGATAAACTGAAAGTCTTGATAGGCAGAGTCGGATAGAACTAGGCGATCGAGACAAGTCAGGACATCACGATCGGCATAGGAAGACCCTTCAACCAGCAGCGTCCGAATGCGATCGAGAATCTCTTCGGCACTTTCGCTCTGAACTGCTTTTAAGAAATGGTCGTATATTTTCTGCTCTTCTGAACCGACCGATCGCGTGTAATGCGATGACGGTGGTGCAATATTCCCCTGACTATCCATATGATGTCTCATGAATTCTGGTACAACCGTCCCTGATGCAAGATCCGCTCCTTTACCTAAATAAGATCTTAGACAGGACTATGGGAATCACCGACACCGTTAGTTCTGACTTCACTCAATCTAAACAGGTTCAGGCCGTTTCAGATAGGAGCCACTTCATGAACTGTCCCATCGCGAGAGAAAAATCAATGGATTCGTCTCATCGGGATCGATTGAGTTCACAAGTCGTTCACTCTTAGGTATTAGGACGTAGTCTGGCAGATTATGCAAAACAGAGGTGCTAGTTAAAACACGATTTTTGATTTGCTGTTCGATTTGCATCAGGTGTTCAGGAACCATCCTGTAACTCCTACTACTTTAGGCTAGAACCCTATTCCGGAAGGAGTAGTTTGTCGAGGGGTTATTCAGCCATTTCTAGGACTTCAATCTGAGCAATTCGGCGGAGATTGAGCA
>JANMIS010001063.1:0-1331 GCA_031375925.1 Synechococcales cyanobacterium OTE_70_concoct_197_sub | reverse complement strand
GGAAACAACAGAACCAACTCCCCCTTCTGAAGACGTTTGAGCATCTCGCGCAGGCCTGCCAGCCCACCTCGTTCTCGATCGATTTCGATCGCGTCAAGCAAACTTATCATGAAGCCAAAGAACGCATTCTTGAAGAGCGTTTTGCGAGCAAGGTAATTCAATCGCCGATTGGCGATCATTCCAACGAGGACCGGGTCGAGCATTGATTGATGTGTCGAGAGCAACATACCGCCACCCTCAACATCCAAATGGTATTGGCCTTCTGTGCGCAGGCTGAACATCACAACCGAAACGAGCCTAGATGTGAGCTGCACCCATCGATAAAAAAGCTGTCGGCCAATGTTTTGCAACGTCCATGCCGACTTTTCTGAATTTTTTTTGTTCATCGTGATTCGGTAGCGATCCAGCTGGTCAAGGCTAACCGCTTGGCCTGAACGATCTCGATCAGACTCTTTAAAACTTGCTCCTCCGACATTCCGTCGGTCCACACGGTAATGGAATCGGCTGCTGCTTTTAGGCCACCGGATTCGCGTTTTGTATCTTGAATGTCACGTTGGTTCTGCTGTTCCAAGATCTCGATATAGTCAGCGTCCATTCCCAACTCGATCAGTTGTCCAACGCGTCGGTGGGCTCGTTCCTCGGGTGTGGCCGTCAGGAAAATCTTGCACTCCGCATTCGGAAACGCGACAGTCCCCTGATCTCGCCCCTCGGTAACTACATTGCGCCCGTCGGTCCAGCGTCGTTGCAAATCTACCATCGCTTGCCTAACGGAGGTGTTGTCGGCGATATGGCGGATCGACTGGGTAATGGAGGGCTTTCTGATTTCTTCGGAGACATCTTGTCCGTTCATGTAAACACGGTCGGCTGCGAGTTCGATATGGATCGACCTGGCAAGTGCAGCCACATCGTCAACCTGGTTCAACGGCAATTGCTGCTTCAAGCAGGCCAAAGTGACGCAGCGGTACATTGCGCCTGTATCAAGGAACTCAAACTCGAGCTCCCTGGCCAATCGCCTTGCAACCGAGCTTTTGCCAGCACCTGCTGGACCGTCAATCGTTACTATCACTCCTGCCCCCGACAATTCTGCGAAAACAACATCGGCCACGAGGCGATTTTACTCTAAACGCGGAAAAATGCTTCACCGTTTCGAGTCGTAAATCGCGTGATTCTCAAGCTACTCTAAGAAAGCCGTAGGTATCACTGGTTTGGTTTGTGAACAAAAAACGTTAGTAGGTCGTCAAAGCTAATTGCGGGGGTACGACGGACTTCCAGTCCGGCGCATAGTAATGCCATCGACGGACTGGAAGTCTGTCGTACAGGTCCAATTCAAC
>JANMIS010001054.1:0-1623 GCA_031375925.1 Synechococcales cyanobacterium OTE_70_concoct_197_sub | reverse complement strand
GCATTGCTTGGGTGGTTACGGTGATTAAGACTGCTCCGATGTTAGGTCTGTTCGGAACGGTTATGGGGATGATGGGAGCGTTCGGAAAGCTGAATTCGGCAGCCAATGTCAGTCCTTCGGAATTAGCTGGTGACATCCGCGTTGCACTTGAGACAACAGCGATTGGGTTGGCCATTGCGGTTCCGCTCGTCATGGCGATGGCGAGCATTAGCAATCGTATCCGTCATATGCAGGACTTGGTTGCGGCCGGATTAACCAGAGCGCTCGAGGCATATAAAATAGGACTGGCTCGGGAAGAGCAACGACGTTCACGAAACAGTGCCTAAGGGTCCAGAAAGCAGGTTCATTATGAGCAATGCGGACTTGGAAGAAGAGCCTTTGCCTATCGATCCAACGGATGATTCCGAGCATGAGCTCGTGGAGTTGGCTAAGCGTCCGCCGTTGGATGACGAGATGGACATTACGCCGATGATCGACATGGTTTTCCTGCTCCTTATTTTCTTTATCTTGACATCCAAGATGACTGGGGAAAAAACCTATCCGGTACCCCCTGCCAAAAATGGAAGTTCGGTCGTAATCAAGAATTGCATTTCGATCTTGGTCAGCCGAGGATCGGGTGGAACACCGCTAGTTGCACGGGGCGATGGAACAACGTTTTCGGAAGACCCAGAACTGCAGGCAGCCGAGATTGCCGAGTACATTCAGACGGAGTTGGATTCTGGTCGAAAAAGTGAGGTCTTGGTCCGAGCCGAAGGAAACGTAACTTCGGGCCAAATGAAAAAGGTAAAGAAGGCGATCGCTGAGGTGCTCGAAGAAGGCAAAATGATCAATATTGCCGTATCGGAGGCAAGCTAATGTCGCTTCGCGTTACATGTGAAAAATGCGGCTCTAGCCATTCCTTGAACAAACGTCTGTTGGGCCGCTCAATGCGCTGCCCAGTTTGCGACGCCACGATTGCGGTCCCGTCCACGCTTGCCAATGTGGAGGACCGAAATGAACAATTGGGCGATATGGTCGCTGGCGAATTAGTGGATGTGGAGTTGGTTGATAGCGAACTCGTCGATGGTGAACTGGTTGATGTGGTTGAGGTTGATGCCGCTGGGGTCGCTGAAAATGTCGCTGGCGTTGTAGGCCAAGGCGCATCGGATTTTGACGATCGAGAATCCAAGTCCGACCGAAGCGTTCGAGCCAGCGACGATGAAGATTTGCCCGACATTGCGTTTGCAAAACGTGAGTTGCCAAAAGATGACATGGACATGACTCCGATGGTGGATGTCACGTTTCTGTTGTTGATATTCTTTATGATCACCGCATCGTTTACCAGTGAAAAAGTATTCGAGGAGCCGCCACCACTGTCCGATGAGGCGAGCACGAATGCCAAAGAAGAGCCAGACAAAATTCTCGACACCGTGCGTGTGCAAGTGGACGAGTTTAATGCGTACACCATCATTTTGCCGGGTGGCGAAGACCGACAAGCGAGTAGCAAACAGGATCTGTTGATTGCTCTCGATGACGCTCGAAAAGAGTTGATAACGGGAGCAAACGACAATGCACTTAAGCTTGCCGTCGAAGCTCATACAGAGTCCATGCATGCCGCCGTAGTTGCAGCGCTGGATGTTGGAC
>JANMIS010001039.1:0-2447 GCA_031375925.1 Synechococcales cyanobacterium OTE_70_concoct_197_sub | reverse complement strand
CCTCGGAATGAATTCCGAGGCTCATAGCGTAAACCCGTTGAAACGGGTTGTTAGAATGTTTTAAATGGAGTGGATTATATGAAAAGCAATCTTTCTCGTGCATTGGAAGTGTTCTTTAGTCCAGCAACGATTTTGCCATTTTTGGTGGGATCGCTGTTTTTGGCGCTGTTGGGGAATGCAACCTATGATATTTTAAAAAATACGATCGGGACTGATAATTCTGCGTTGTTTAAGATTGCGTTTCTAGCATTCGTTATATTTGTTGTTTGTGTTGCTTTGGTTGCTGCGATTATTACTCGCCGTGTGAATCGTTTGCGTCACGATCGTCCCATCATTCACAAACGTCAGCCTAAGAAGTATCCGGGGTTAATCCTTTTGGTAAGTCAGGTGGAGTCTTGCCGGACGGCGATCTTGTACCATCAGCCCAAGTTACAGCAATGTTGGTTGATTTGTTCGGTGCAGACGTTTGAGAAGGCGCAGGAGATTGTGCGGGAGTTTCCGGGGGTTTGCATTGACGATCCGATCGTGGTGAATGATATTTATGATCCGATCGAGTTTCGGGATGTGATTAATAGTATTTATGCCGATCGGTTGCCTGGGGGCTGGGCGGCGGCAGATATCATTGCGGACTATGCGGGGATGACGGCACATGGTTCTGTGGGAATGGTGCTGGCGAATCTGATGACCGATCGTCCACTTCAGTACACGCCTGCAAATGTCGATCGGACGACGGGAAAGATTGTCGGGTCTTTGGAGCCGATCGAGATTACGCTGACTTGGACGCAGAATGGAAAGTCGAGGAACGGAAATTAAGGTCTGGTAAACTTGTACTGAATTCATTCTGTTATCTTGCTCAATTCTGATGTCTAAATTTCCTCACGACGAGTTTGCGAAAAATTATTTGACTGAGTTGTTAAATACGATCGGTAAAGCAAATGCCAATGAACTGATTAATTCAGAGCGGCGTGAAGGGGATGTTTCAATGCGGCGACGGAATTTGAACGGATTCAGCGTGGGTTTGGGTTTCGTAAAACTCGGGTTCCGGGGGTGTATCGGTTGCCGACTCTCGATCGGACTGGGGTGATCGTGGTACACCAGTTAGCGGTAAATGAGGAGACTTTATGGCTTCGTATGTTGGGGAAGGAGGGTAATCAGAATCGGGCGATTCTGGAGTTTCTGGGTCAGCCACCCGTATCTACTTCATCGGTGTTGTACAATAGCATTGAGGAAATTCTGGCAAACTACCGAACGAATTTGGAATCCAATCGTCCACTGGAATTTGAAGAGGAGGAATTAATTATGAAGTTGTCTGAAGCTTATCTAAAGAGAAAGCAAGAATGGAAAGAAGAAACTCAGATAGAAGCTGCTATTAATTTTCTTCGAGTTGGAGTATCTTCTGAGATTATTGCTCAAGCTCTCGGACTCCCGATCGAATCCATCGAAAAATTACGCGATCGGGTGTAGACAATCCTATCAATTAGAAGCTACAAAATAGCGATGTTAAAAAAGCCGATTGTGAAAATGTGATCGCCTTTTTTGCGATCGATCGGATGTCCCATGAATCCGCCCAGGAATGAATTCCGGGGCTAATAGCGAAAACCCGTTGAAACGGGTTGAAGAATTTGTATCCATCTTTTCTTTAACCCTTTATGGGTTTGGGCTATTAGCCTCGTAATTCATTGCGAGGCGGGCTATTGGGAAAGCCGATGCTAGTTCAGCATTTCTGGGAATGATAGAACTACAAATTATTCCAGAATCTTCTGCTCATGAATGCGTTTTGGCGAACCTATTATCATTTGGTGTGGGCGACGAAAGAACGATCGCGCTTGATTACGCCCGATCGGGAGGCGATTTTGTATCCCTATATTCAGGGGAAGGTGGATGAGATGGATGGGATGGTGCAGGCAATAGGTGGGATGCAGGATCACATTCATCTGGTGGTTTCGATTCCACCGACGATCGCGGTGACAGATTTTGTCAAGCGAATTAAGGGAAGCAGTTCTCATTATTTGAATCATCATCTAGAGGTTCGGGGGGATTGGTTTATGTGGCAGCGGGGATATGGGGTGTTTACGCTGGGGAGTCAGCAATGCGATCGGGCGGTTGCGTATGTATTGAATCAAAAACAACATCATGCAGATAATCAGACGATCGCGATGATGGAATATTTCCCAGAGATGGAAGAACGGTAAATCGATCGGTTATTCGATCGATCGGTTATCCATAAAATTAACCACACATCCCGATCGATCGATCGTCCCACGAAACCGCCCAGGAATGAATTCCGGGGCTAATAGCGAAAACCCGTTGAAACGGGTTAATGATGTATTTTCTAATTTTCCGTCTTCTCTTCAACCCTTTATGGGTTTGGGCTATTAGCCTCGTAATTCATTGCGAGGTGGTCTCGCGGGGTGACGAAATCAATTTATACACGATTCTCAAATGAG
>JANMIS010001028.1:0-1890 GCA_031375925.1 Synechococcales cyanobacterium OTE_70_concoct_197_sub | reverse complement strand
TTCCAACATTGCATTAAAATTATTTAGAATTGCTGAACCTGTATTAACCCTCGACATGAGTGGCATTGTCACCCAAGGATGTCGCAGCAAAACCTGATGGGCAGATGTCGATCGCTTCCGCAAAGCCGTTTTCCAGTCTACAGTCAGGTCCAGCGCCTCAATCTCACCCACGACCCGATCGACAATGCCGTCAATAATGTCATCTTTATTGGCTACATGATTGTAGAGCGACATCGCCTGCACTCCCAGATCCAGCGCCAGTTTACGCATCGACAGCGCCTCAATACCGCCCTCATCCACCAAACGCAGAGCAGCCTGCAACACCCGCTCCCGACTTAAAGGAATAGGCTGAATTGTATCCGGTTTACTCGTCTTAGCCATCTAATTTTTCCAATTTGTAACCGCTATCTTGACAAACTTACAGTGTAAGCTAGACTTACGGTGTAAGTTTAAGAAGAGTATGCCATGAAAGCGATCGTTCAAACGGAGTATGGTTCGCCAGATGTCTTGAGCTTGTCAGAGGTGGAAAAGCCTGTAATGACGGACAACGGTGTATTGGTGCGCGTTCATGCGAGTTCCGTGAATGCAGGTGACTGGCATCTGATGCGCGGAACGCCATTTATTGCCCGCCTCATGTTTGGATTACGCAAACCTAAATTCCAGACGCTGGGAATGGATGTTGCCGGAAAGGTGGCGGCGGTGGGAAAAGATGTGACACAGTTTCAACCCGGTGATGAAGTCTTTGGGGACATTTCTGAATGTGGGTTTGGTGCTTTTGCAGAGTATGTTTGTGTGCCACAGGAAGCATTGGTCATCAAACCTAGAAATATAACTTTTGAACAAGCGGCAACGGTTCCGGCAGCGGCACTGACGGCATTGCACGGATTGCGCAATTGTGGTCAACTTCAGGCAGGGCAACGGGTGTTGATTAATGGTGCATCGGGTGGAGTGGGATCATTTGCGGTGCAGATTGCGAAGGCGTTTGGGGCTGAGGTGACAGCGGTATGCAGTTCGCGAAAAATGGAAATGATGCAGTCAATCGGTGCTGATTATATTATTGATTACACCCAAACTGATGTGATGAAAAAGGGGCAACAGTATGATTTGATTTTGGATGCGGCAGCTTACCGATCGGTGTTTGATTATTTGCCAATTTTGACGAAGACGGGAAGATATATCCTCGTCGGCGGTTCAAGCAAACGACTTTTTCAGGTGATGTTATTGCTTGGGCCTTGGATTTCACTCACGAGCCGACGATCGGTGAAATGTGTCATTTTGACTCCAAATCAAGCGGATCTGATTATTTTGAGAGATTTGCTTGAAGCTGGGAAACTTGTTCCTTTTATCGATCGTCGTTACTCTTTAAGCGAAGTTCCGATCGCCATTCGTTACATCGAGGAACGACAGGTTCGTGGGAAAGTCTCAATTACCATCTGAGACGGGTTAGATTAGTCGGCTTTTATATTGAAACGTCTGGATACGACGTGCTCACAACTGAGGGTTGAGCGGAGCCGAAACCCGGTGTCAATTCACGACTTCACTTTCGTAGGTTTCCGCGCAGTTTTGGCGCGTTTGAGTGGAGTCTCAGGAAGTTCGATCGCTTGGCCTGATCGGAGCGTGATGCCTGGAACAGGTTAAACTTGTCTTATTCATGGAGACCATAGCTTATGAGCCGCATTAAGATCATTATTGAAAAGTATGAGGATGGCTATGTTGCCTATCCGATCGGTATTGAGGGTTGTGTGGTGGGTCAAGGAGATAGCTATGAAGAAGCGCTGGCAGATGTTCAGTCTGCGATTCGATTTCACATTGAGACGTTCGGATACAAAGTTCTCAAAGACGAGGGTTGAGCGGAGTCGAAACCCGGCGCAATTCACTACTTCACTTTTG
>JANMIS010000979.1:0-2332 GCA_031375925.1 Synechococcales cyanobacterium OTE_70_concoct_197_sub | reverse complement strand
CAAAATACCTTCTGCCTCCCGGATTTTGAACTCTTTGTGGGGGGACGATCGGGGCAGGGCGCTGTAGAGGACACGGCGAGGTTGTGTGAATTTATCTATCGCAACTTAGGGCAGATCACAACCATTATTCCGACGATGGATACGCACCGGGCCATGCAGATTTTTCATCCGATTTTTTGGGTGGACGCTCACGGGGATCACCCAACGCCTGTTGCGACGCAGATTACCCTAGCCGATGTGGAAGCGGGGATTTGGCAAGTGAACCCGGAGATCGCTGCGAGTTTAGGCCCGATCGACTCCCTCAAAAACCATGCGCTGCACTACACCCGCCAACTCACCCAAGATGGCAAATATCCCCTCACCATCTGGCCCTATCACTCAATGCTGGGAGGCGTAGGTCATGCCTTGGTCCCGGCCTTTGAGGAGGCTTGCTTTGTCCATACGATCGCCCGCGCTCAGCAGACCCAGTTCGAACTCAAGGGCGAAAACCCTCTGACTGAAAACTACTCCGCGTTGCAGCCAGAAGTCCTAACAGGGGCCACAGGCGCACCGATCGCCGCAAAAAACGATCGGCTGATTCAGGACCTTCTTACCTACGATGCCGTTTACATTGCGGGGCAAGCGAAAAGTCACTGCGTTGCCTGGACCATAGACGACCTGCTCAGAGAGATACAACAACGCGATCCCCAACTTGCCAGCAAAATCTATCTACTGGATGACTGTGCCTCTCCTGTAGTCGTGCCGGGAGTCGTCGATTTTAGCGAAGCGGCTGAAGCGGCCTACGATCGCTTTGCTGAATCAGGAATGCATCGGGTCTCTTCACTGCAAAATATTGAAGTCTTGTAACAGGATATTTCTGAATGTGGTGAATTGTATTGCTCATTTAAGGTGAATACACTACCGTGTCATTAGGAGCAACGCCTACCCCCAAATCTATAGGGAATCACTGTCGCGTATCCTGCGAGTATGTCTATCCCCGAAAAAAACTCGCTTCAGCTTCTCTTATTTGTCGATCGTCGCCCTGGAACCCGTGAGCAGATTCGACAAGTTCGTGCGCTCCTAAAAGACTTGCAGCAGAGCAGAGCCTTCGACCTGAAGGTGATTGATGTGATTGAGTATCCCTACTTAGCCGAGCGATTTCGCATCGTCGCCACGCCATCTCTGGTCAAAATTTCACCCGAACCCAAGCAAACGCTGGCGGGCATCGACCTCATCAATCAACTGCAACTCTGGTGGTCTCGGTGGGAGAGCAGCACGGGCAGCACCGAGCCAACGGGTCCATTTTCCCAGGCGGAACGATCGGACTTCATAACAGGGACGGAGGCGGGTGAAGGCTTCTTGGGGGATGTGAGTCTGGAAGGTAGCGATAATCTAGCCCAGTATGCCGAGTATATTCGCCTGTCCGATGAGGTTTTTCAACTGCGCCAAGATCGCGAAGAACTCTCGGCTCAGTTGCGTTTCCGAGATCAGATTATTGCGATGCTGGCTCACGATATTCGCAATCCCCTCACTGCTGCCTCGATCGCCGTCGAAACCCTAGAAATCGCCAATCGTCCGATCGTCGATGAGAATTCTCCCTATGTCAGCCCTGCATTGCGGGCCAAGCTCATCACTCAAGCCCGATCGCAACTGCGAAATATGAATGTGATGATCACAGATATTTTGGAGGCAACCCGAGGTAGTCAATCCGGCTTAACCATTCGGCCCGTTCCGTTGGAGCTTTCAACGATTTGCCACGAGGTCATCAAAGACCTCTCGACCAAAATGGATGGAAAACAGCAACGTCTCACCACTGATATTCCTAGTGATCTCCCCCAGGTGTATGGAGATCCCGATCGGCTTAAGCAAGTAATTTCTAATCTATTGGACAATGCGATTAAGTACAGCCCTGCTGCGGGCACAATTGCCCTATCGATTCTCCATCGCACCGCCCAAAAAATTCAAGTCAGCATCTGTGACGATGGACTCGGCATTCCAGAAGAAGATAGCACCCTGATCTTTGAGGAACACTACCGGCTGAAACGAGATGAAGCTGAGCAGGGCTACGGCATTGGGCTTTCTCTCTGTCAGCAAATTGTCCGTGCTCACTACGGCCAGATCTGGGTAGATTCCGTGCCTCAGCAGGGGAGCTGCTTTCATTTTACGCTTCCGGTTTATCGGGCCTAGTCTCCATAAAATCTTGAGCCTTCCCTTGAGGCCCGATCGTTAAACAAGATAAGCTAAAGGCGCTGTTCATATTGGAATTCACCGTGAAACTGGCCTTTATCATTGATCCGATCGATCGTCTTGATCCCACCCACGACAGCAGCGTCGCCCTCATGGAAGCCGCTCA
>JANMIS010000975.1:0-17537 GCA_031375925.1 Synechococcales cyanobacterium OTE_70_concoct_197_sub | reverse complement strand
GGTGCAGTCTACTGACCCATCGGAGCGCGCAAAGCTAGTTCAAAGCAGTATCAAATCTGAGAAGAGCGATCGTATTGATCCGTTTTCCAGTCTCCCGCCTTTAATTGCTTTTTCTACGCCCCGTGTTGCGGCAACAGGATTGTCTCCCGACAAATCTATGAGTAGTGACAAAAGCTCTGCGATTCCAGAGTTGCCCAAGTTTCCAGAAATGGTGAAGGGGGGAGGCAAGACGCCAATTTCGCCTAATAGACCCCAGCCTTCCTCGCCTCTTTCTCCACCCAAGACTCCGGCAGGAATCCCTGCAATGCCACCTATTCCACAGCCGACTCTGGCCCGTCAAGTGGAAGTCACAGGCGTCGTGAAAATCGGAGGAACGGTCCAAGCGATCGTCAAAGCTCCTAATGAGCCGACTAGTCGCTACGTTGGCATCGGTCAGCGGCTTTCTAATGGTCAGATTTTGGTGAAGCGAATTGAATTAAATCCTGGTTCCGAACCGATCGTGATTCTGGAAGAAAACGGCATTGAGGTGCCTGTAATGGTGGGTTCTAGCAAGAAAAAGACGCCTTAAACTTCTACAACTTTGAGATAAAATTCGAAAAATAAAAAGGGGTGAAATTCTAGGTTTCACCCCTTTTTATTTAAGTCTCTTCAAAAGTGATTTTCAGCGATCGGATTAGGCGATCGTGACTTGTTCTGCATTCACCGCTTCTGCACCACTTTGCTCATTAGCAATCTCAATCAAGCGATTGAGCTGCTCTTGACTGGGAGCCTCACCCTTCAGGACTACCGTTCCGCCCGTTTGAGCAACCCAGACAGTCTCAATGTCTGCGACTGAAGCGTCTTGGTCAAACGCCGCCGCAACCCGTTTAGCAAGGCCACTTTGGTCATACTCACCGTTCAGCCCCACCCGTTCAGCCGGAATATCTGCTGCCGCAGGCGCTTCTGCGGGGGATTCTTCCGTAGGAGCATTTTGAGCAACTGCTTCAGTTGGAGCTTCTTCTTTATTTCCGCCAAAAATTCTTTGTAGCCAACCCATAACTTTTCTCCAAGAAATGATTCACAACCACTCAGAAGAATAGCGTAAGACTATTGATTTGAGGTTAAATTCTACTTATTTTTTTATTATAAAGAAAGGAGAACTATCCTCTTTTTAAATAATTCCCTAAGACAAATGCTTTGGATTGACAGGGCTTTAAGCTAAAGTTCTATCCTGTGTTGTACCGTGACAAGATGGCCGTAGGGTCTCTGAAGCGGTGAATCGATTGGAGGAATAAATCTGTGAAGCATACGCTGTCCGTGTTGGTGGAAGATGAAGCTGGAGTGCTAAGCCGAATTTCAGGCTTATTTGCACGTAGAGGATTTAATATTGAAAGTCTAGCGGTGGGTCCTGCGGAACAGTTGGGAGTTTCGCGGATTACGATGGTGGTCCCGGGCGATCGGCAAGATATTGAGCAACTCACAAAGCAACTCGATAAGTTGATTAATATTTTGCAGGTGCAAGATATCACAGAAGTTCCCTCTGTAGAGCGGGAGTTGATGTTGCTGAAGGTCAATGCGAGTAGTGCAACCCGATCGGAAATCTTGGAATTAACAAATATTTTTCGAGCTAAGGTTGTAGACGTTGCTGAAGACTCGTTGACTTTAGAAGTTGCGGGGGATCCGGGCAAAATGGTGGCGATCGTTCAGGTTCTCAATAAGTTTGGGATTCGGGAAATTGCTCGGACGGGCAAGATCGCCTTAACACGAGAATCGGGTGTCAATACCGAGTTTTTAAAATCTCTAGAGGCAAAAGTCTTCTAAATAAAAAAGCAGAGACGTTCGATCGATGTCTCTGCTTTTTATATGTGGCGGGTATGTGTGGTGGGCTAAATTTACTTCAGTCGCGATTTCTTAGGTCTCTGTTGTCGAGTTTCAGTAGACTATTTTGTGTCTTTCCCAGGAATAAAAGGTTTACCCTCGCGGAATTGACCCGAAAAGGTATTGCCATCACTATAGACTGCCGTTCCCCTACCTTCAGGTCGGCCACCGCGCCATTCTCCGACGTAGCTCTTGTAGCCTGTTCCAGCGGAGAAGGTGCAGCTTCCCTTACCTGAGAGCTTACTGCTAAAGAACTGGCCTACACAGCGCATATTCTTCGTCGTGTAAGTCCCTTGACCTTTGACTTGACCTAGGAAAAATTCTCCGTCGTAGGTGCCGCTATTGGCAAAAGCGAAGTTGCCACGACCATGAGGGACGCCTCGCTTAATGCCACCAACGTAACGATCGCCATTCGCGAAGGTAAACGTCCCCGTGCCATTAGGTTCACCCTGGGAAAAACTCCCTTCGTAGCGGCCATTATCTGGAAACAGAATCATTCCCTGTCCTTGCTTCAGACCATTTACGAAGTTTCCTTCGTAGCGCAGGTCATCTTCATAAACGAGCACGCCATAACCGCTCGGCAACCAGCCGCCAGTCACTTTACGCACCGGACCTTCATAGGATCTAAAAGGGGAAGGTCCGAGCTTTTCGTTTTTGTCCTTAATCGGTTTAAACGTGCAGATGTAGTTGCCATTGCTGCGCGCAGTACATTGATTTGCAAGGACAGGCAAGAGTTCGGCTTGCGCGGGTTGAGCTTGACTCAGTAGGGTAATGCCTGAAAGCAGGACGATCGAACCTGTGAGTTTTTTGCTGAAAGCGTTTCGGTGTGAAGGGTTAGTCATCATAGTTGCTATAGCTTGCTCAATAGTTCTAAATTTAGCCAATAATTTAGCCTTGAGTGCAATTTCTTTAAAGAATAGTTGGGTTTAGGCTACCCCATTGTGATGGACTACTCTCGAAATGATGCATGTACATTGAGCAGATTGGACCTAATTTAAGCTCCTTTACGGAAAATATCTTCAACCCAGCGCACCTGACGGGGAAGGTTCATGGCACGAAAGGAGCCGATCGCAGTCCCTTTATCTTGGCAGGCTTGTTCTGCATTATTCATTCTTTGGTAAGTGAGACCCCGTTGGGCATAGGCTCCTGCGAGATCGCACTTGGCATCAATTCGATCGAGAATTTCGATCGCACGGTTATGACGATCGATGGAAATGTCGAGATGACCCAGAATCCGATAGATCTGAGCCGAGCCACTGAGGGCTTTGGCATAGATTTCGATGAAGTCCGCCTGGTCTGAATGGGTGAGGGCTTCATGGAACAGCTCCAGTGCAGCTTCAGGATCGCCTAAGTTGCGGTAGGTGTGGGCAAGGAACAGCAAACTGTAAGAGCGGCCCCAGAGATTGTCATGCAGGGGAAGCCTGTGGTGGTTGATCTTGTTGATGTAGTCGAGGGCGATCGTTTTATCTCCCCAGCCAGAGTATAGATAAGCTAAGCAACAGGCTGCATACCCCTGGTACGTCACCGAACCCGACTCGATCGCCGCATCGTAGGTATCTCTAAATTCTTGAATCGCCGCATCAATGTCCCAGCAATCCCGATGACAGAGACCCAGGTTCATCAGAGAAGAGATCTTGAGATTAGTCAGAAAGCCACGATCGGCAATGGCCAGCGCTTCCCGATGATACTTAATGGCTCGGTTGAGATCTCCTGTACTGCGGTAGGTATAGCCCAACAGATTGTAGAGAAACCCCAGGTGAATCCCCGGTTCCGCTTGGTTGATGATCAGTTCAGCCGTTTCGATAATCTGCTGGAGCGATCGAAAGCGATACAAAATCCATCCCAGGGCCATTTCGCCGCCCCAAAGGTTTGGCAGCGGCATCATCAGGACTTCAGCGGCTTGGTCATAGTCTTTGATTTCGAGAAAGTGATAATAGGCTTCGAGGACCATTCGGGTGTCGTCGAGCTTGATAATAGGTTGGTCCCGATGGGTTAGCCAAAAGGCCGCTGCCTTGCGATGGGCAAGTTCCCAGTCGCTGGTGCGCTGTAATCGATGGTGCGCTTCTGAATGAACCATGGGGTGTAGCCAGAAGATGTCGCCGTGACGGGACTCGACGAGGGCGAGGTTTTGTAAAGTGCGGATGGTGGCGGACTGCTGAGCGGGCGGGACATCCCAAAGCATTGCTTTAAGACCTTGAAGACTAATGTGAGGAGGCGTCTGATAGCGGTAGCTGCCGAGGCGATAAAGCAGACGATAGACGGCGGGCTGCTGTTGTTGGAGTTTATCAAATTGATCGGCGACGAGTTCTTGCATTTGACCTTCGTTCCACAGGTTTCGATCGCAGCTTTGCCAGTAAGCATCGAGGTCGTTTTCATAGCGGTTCCGCACGTCGCTTTTCAGAATATTCATCGCAGTGGCATTGCCCCCACAGCTTTGCCAAATTTCCCGGAGGGCACGATCGCCCTTGGCACTGTGAACGTCAATATCCTGTTGTGTAAAAATTTTCTGCCATGCCGTTTGGGAGAGACCTTTCAAAGAGAAAACGGCGGGGGTGAAGAGGCTCTCTTGGCAGCATTCACGACTGGTAATCAGGGTGAGATGATGCGGTCCAATGTCGCTTAAGGTGCGAAAGAGATCAAGGTACGATCGTAAGTTCCTAACTAGATGCCCGCTCCCATCTAAGGCAGAATCAAAGTTGTCGATCAAGATCCCGATCGGATGTTTGGCACTTTCGAGGCAATATCTCAAGCGTTGAAGGTTGGTGTGAAAGTCTCGCCCAACTTCTTCTTTGAATTCCCGTTTTAGCCATTCTTCGACCAGGCTTTCGGCAGAGGGAATGTATTGAGATTCTGGAGAAATCCAAGCTTCGAGAACGGGAGAAAATTTACGCAGTTCCAGATATTTACGGGCAAAACGGGTCTTGCCAATGCCACCTTCAGCGTGAATCAGAACGATCGCAGACTTTTCAGTTTTCCACATCCGATCGATTTGGCTCATCTCCTCATCACGACCAAAAAAGAAGGGATCCACAACGGTAGAGGGATCAATGGAATCGAGGGGCAGCAAATTTGGAAGGACAGGATTAGAATTAGCCGTATCGGAAAGCATTGAGCCAAACGTTGAAACAAGAGTTGAGCCTTGGGTACGCCAGTAATGTTCGATCGTATTTTTAAAGGTGCGCTTTGTGACGGGGCGATCGAGTACAAAGCTGAGTTTTCGAAACAGGTCAGACCCTAATTCTCGGGTGTAACATTCTTCGTGGTTGATCTGCTCTGCAATTTTTTCGTAGGTCAGATTTGCCCAACACCCTCGAAATACCTCACAGTGCGTGTCTTTCAAACATTCCCCCGTTGCACTATGGCACCAGGTATTCACAAGTTGGAGTGCGATTTCAGAAGTGAGTGGCAAATGCTGCATGAAACTATCCCTTTTGTAATGACCTTGGGGCAGGTACTACTGGCTATACTACGAGTGTAATACAAAAAAATAATCTGCGTGGCTCAGAGTTGGGTCAGTTGTCGTTGACTTTTTTAGTTTAACAAATTTTAATCGGGAACGCTTTGTGCATAAATTGCGTCAAGTCAGGGGTAACTAAAGTCAGTCGTTCCCTTTGAATGTTTATTGAATGTTTATGCTGAAATCTCCCTGGAAAATAGTTTGGATCGGTAGTTTGTTGCTTGCGATGGGTTACGTCGCAAGTCCAGCACAGGCAGGACGATCGGGGGCGGATGGACCTTCTAGAACTATTTTTCTGGAGTCTCAGGCATCGCCACAATCGTTGGATTTATCTGGTAGCAACGGCAGTGCAGGGGAGAATGGAGAGAGTCGATCGCGCTATGGCCAATCCCACTATGACGGTGATTCGACCTCAACATCCTGTCGCAATCATGAGGTCGGGAAGGCTGCAAGAAACATTACGATGTTAAGTGGTCAAAACGGAGAAGCGGGGGGCAATGGCGGGAATGGGGGCAATGGCGGGAATTTGACCGTTTATTATCAGCGCCGATCGGACTTAAGGCAAATTTTTGTAGATGCATCGCCGGGTCGGGGCGGCTTTGGAGGCCGAGGCGGGCGTGGCTCGAAGGGTTGTCGCTGTCCGCAATCTGACTGGAAAGTGGATGGCAAAACCTACCATTGCACAGATGGCAGACACGGCAGTCGAGGCAGCAACGGTGCCGATGGCGCAGATGGCAGAATTGGTCAACTCAGATTGATTGCGGGAACAACACCGATCGCTGGAGACACGCCTCAACTGCGCCTAAATTTGGAACAATTGTCGTCCTCTACAAAACCCATTTCCCTCTCTCTTAATCGCTGGGATAAGCGATGGGGCGCGCTAGGGCTTTTACAATCAAATTCAAGAATTGATGATGAGTACTATGAATATCGCGATCGTCTCGAAAAAACGGCGACGGTGCAATGGCGATCGAAGTCTGCGTTGAGCGATTATGGATCGCAGGTTGCGGCGCTGACTTTGCAAAATAATGGCAAGATTGGCTTTGAATTTGAAGATCAGCAGCTTTGGTCGGTGGTCGAACAGGTGGAGACTCCGAAAAGTACAACGGTGGCGATCGATGCGGTGGTTCATCAACGGGATGCTTTGAAGCTGACACCGGGAATTACAGATCAACGCGATCGGAATTTTACGCTGGCGGTGATTGATTCGGGAGCCAAGTCAGACGTTGTGACTACACAGTTTTCAGTCAAAATTAAGACGGCTAACGGCAACGGTAGGCTAGGAGGTTTTGGTAATGCTACAACACAGTATGAAGGTGTCGTTCCTGCAACAGCCATAAAACGTGACTACAATCGCTTTCTACTTAATCTTGGATCATTGCCCGTGCCAGAAGATACGTTTAAATCTGGCAATGACGTAGAAGTTGAGATTCAGGTGATGCGATCGTTAGGAGGCCGATCGGCCACGCAGACGATCGATTGGTCGGGAACAGTTTATTGAAAATAATCCAATTTCACCGTTTGACGGCTTGATAGTAGCTGGATGGTATAAGATAGGCAAGCTCAAATTTTCGTCTTTCCCATGCAAGCCCGCCGAATTGCCCGTGAACTTGCGCTTCTTAGCCTGAGTCAGCTCCCTTCAAAACCTGAAAAACTCAACGCGCAGAGCCTGCAAGACATTGTGCTAGCTGCCATTCGGACTCTTGCATCTGAAGCTCGTGAGACTATTGAATCAGCTTCTGCGGAACTCCAGCGCAGTAACGCCCAAATTCTCAACAGCGAAACCCGTGCCGAAGATGTCGAGCGCGCCAAGGTCATGCTTAACGATGCGATTCAACTCACCCAAAAAGCGATCAATCGCCTGGGTCACTGTTTTGAAATTCCTGAATTTTTGCAACTGGCCAATCAGCCCGAAGTGCGTAACTACACTCTAGAAATCGTCGGCGGCTTTATTAAAGACAGAGTTGACGTCGATCAAGTTCTCAGTACAGCCCTTGTGGATTGGCAATTGAATCGCTTGGCGGGGATCGATCGCGACATTTTACGGATTGCGATCGTGGAAATGACCCGGCTAGGAACGCCTCCCGAAGTCGCAATTAATGAAGCGGTGGAACTAGCAAAGCGGTACAGTGAAGAAGATGGGCATCGATTTATTAATGGCGTGCTGAAACGTGCCTTTGATCAATTGGGCCTGAAGAAAACGGTTCGGGGCGCAAGAGGAGTAACAGAGTCATGACATTTAATTGGTTCAATCGTGCTGCTGAATCGGAGGAGCCGATCGCTCCCAAGCCTGAAGAAACCGACGCGCCCGAAACGACTGCGCCTAATCCCGAAGAAGCGTTGACGTTTGCAAAAGCAGCCTACGAGCGACTGAAGCAAAAGCAACAGGCCGCCGCACAGCTAGCAGCGCAGCAAGCAGAATCTGAAAGTTCTGAAGCCGAAACCGCAGAACCCGCCGCCACAGAACCCGAAATTCCTGAGGCTGTGACATCAGAGACTTTAAGTTCTGCTGAAGCACCAGAAATCCAGCCCGAAGACCCAACAATTCAAGTTGCAGCGATCGAAGCCGCAGAACCAGAAGAACCCGCTGAAGAACCCATAGTTCGCCCCCTTTGGATGCAGGCCCAAGCTGAAACAGAAGCCCGTCTTGAGGAATTTCGAGCAGCGGCGATCGTTACAGAACCCGAGCCACAACCTGCAACCACCGCCAAAAAAGTTGAATACATCTATCCACCCGATTTAATTCTGGATGACGGATTCACCTGGGGCGCAGAAGTTTTGGCCGCTCAAGGTCGTCGCGTTGAAGATATTTCCCTTGAAGAAATCACCTGGCTCAAGCGACTTCGCCAAGGTCTTGACAAAACGCGCCGTAATCTCGTTAACCAACTCAAGGCGATCGTCGGCCAAGGCCCGCTAAACCAAGATGCCGTAGACGAAATCGAAACCCTTCTCCTACAAGCTGACGTAGGCGTAATGGCCACCGACAAGATCGTCGCAGCCCTGCAAACTAAGCTCCGAAATGAAGTCCTGCCCCCGGACGAAGCGATCGCTTTCCTGAAGCAGCTTTTGCGTGAAATGCTCGACGCACCTTACACCACAGGTGGCTACAAGCGCGGGTTTTCTCCTGAAAAAGATCGGCTTAATATTTGGATGATGACAGGTGTGAACGGCGCGGGTAAGACGACCACGATCGGCAAAATCACTCACGTCGCCTCCAACTCCGGCTATAAATGCCTAATCGCCGCCGCCGATACCTTCCGCGCCGCCGCCGTAGAACAGGTAAAAGTCTGGGGTGAACGAAGCGGAGTTGAGGTCATTTCCAATCCCGGACAAAATACCGATCCTGCTGCTGTGGTTTTTGATGCCATCAGCGCCGCCCAGTCTCGCGGAACCGAACTATTGCTCATCGACACCGCAGGCCGATTGCAAAATAAAAAGAATCTAATGGACGAACTCGCCAAAGTGCGTCGCATCATCGATAAAAAAGTCGGCGATGACGTACGGATCGAAACTCTACTGGTTCTAGATTCAACCTTGGGTCAAAATGGACTTCAGCAGGCCAAGGTATTCTCCGAAGCGGCTAAAATCAGCGGTGTCGTCCTAACAAAACTAGATGGTACTGCAAAAGGCGGGATTGCGCTAGCGGTTGTTGAACAGCTTGGATTACCCATTCGGTTTATTGGGGCTGGTGAAGGTATTGAAGATCTTAGACCGTTCTCGGGCTATGAATTCGTAGAAGCATTGATCAGCGGCTAGAAAAAGTTCTTGGCTGGGTTTAGGATACAGCTTGCCAATGTCCCTACGAATCCGGATTCCAAAGTATGTAGGGGTTTGGCTTGCCGAACCCAAAACACAGCGGAATACGTTTAACTTTGTGACAGTTGGTAAGGCGATGGGTCCGATCGCAACCCACTTGCTAGGATAAACGAATCATTCATCTAGAATTTTGCGTTTCCCATGGCCCAACTCACCTTTAATCTTCCCACAGGCTCAGCCCGCGTTGAACTCAGCACAATAGAAGCGATCGCCATCCAGAAAGCCCTTGCAGGTCTTCTTGATACCCTTAAGACCATGGCGAAGCAAGCCGTTCCCACAGGCCGCCCGTCTCCTCAATCGGTTTTTGAATATCGCCAGACCGATCGGATTTTCTTAGAAATCTTTTGTAACCCGAACCTCTACCCCAGCCCCTTTGCTGCCAAGGTGTTGCTTACTATTCGGGATGCCCAACTTCGGCTGACAGTCGAAACAGAGCTAACCCAAATGATCGAAGACGTGAATCAATTTGTTGAGGCCCATGCCTAGCCTTTCAAAATCCCAAAGGCCGAGATCCTCGATTTAGAATAGATAAAAATAGCATCATTCCAGGAACCGACTATGAATAGCGACACCCTCTTACAACTGTTCCAGAACAGCTTTCGCGTTGCAATCGGCAGCGCCACCCAACTCGCCGAAACAATCCAAAACCCACAGACTGCGACCGAAACCTGGAATCGACTCACCCAAAACCCAACCCAATTTGCCCAAGAACTGGCTGAAAAAGGAGCCAAAACGGAACAGGAAGCACGCCTAGCCGCCGATCGTCTCTGGCAACAGCAAAATCCTTCAGAAATCACCATCACCACAACCGCTACAACGGTCACACCGGATGCCCAAGCAGAACTTCAAGATCTGATGGCACAACTGAAAGTGCTGCGATCGGAAATTGCTCAGCTTCGACAACAGCGCCAAGCCTAAACATGATTGATTAGATTTAATTCAATATCCCCATGACAAAGCCGCTAGATAAACACTGGCGGCTTATTGCTTTACACATGTATTTAAAACCAACATTTCTTAATATGAAACAGTCCGTTCCCAAATACGTTCTAAGCTTTCAATGAAGGCCCGCTGACGCATCAACTGACGATGGAGATGTAAGGTTCGGAAACTAATGCCTACCAACACAACACCAGGCAAACCAAGATAAATCATTTTGAGTAGCATGTCAGTTGCTCCATCAATGGGTTGAGCAGTAGAAGAAAGATTGGAACGTTCGCAAATCACGGAACCAGACGTAGCAGTAGATGGCTGACACTTTAGGGATTCTCCTTGATCAGTCCGAGCCGAAAAGACGGGACTCGGGGAGTTCGGCATCTGTGCGTTCACAGGTCCCGACATCAACCCTGACATCAATAATGAAACCCCACAAACGATCGCAGCCATAGACCCAAATGCCCCAACAGGTTTTGGCCTAACCCCTGAGTCTAAAGATTGATGTCGAGAATGAAACTTAAACCGATCGGAGCGAGTTGATTTACCATCCATAAAACCCCTCCAAAATTGAAGTGAAGGTATGAATCCCTGCTAAATAAATTCAGGAATTATAGAACTGATGCTTCTTATCTTAAAAGATGAAACCAGCGCCGCACTAATGCCTTAATAATTGTTCGCTATCGCACAGTTTCTAATCCATTCTGCCGCATAAAAAGATTGTAAAAAAAAGAACTAATCCTAAAGAAAAGATTACAAATCAAATCATTTCGGATTAGTTCTTTAAGAGATTCTGGAAATCTATTATTTAGAATGGGTTTCATACCCAAACTTATTCGGATCCGCCACGGTCAAGTCAATATCTGCAAGTCCATACTCAGCCCAGCGTTGACTGACTGTTTTGGCCGTGGCGGGATCGCTAATTAAGGCTTCTCCCCAGACTCGATCGGTCTCAGGATACATCTTCGTCGTTGCGTCAATGCCCATTTTGCTGCCTAAGCCCGATCGTTCTGTGGCAAAATCCAGCGAATCAAAGGGGTTGTCAGGCAACACAAAAACATCGCGCGCTGGATCTACCTTAGAAGTCATGGCCCAAACCACCGCACGGGGATCGCGGATATTAATGTCTTTATCGACGACAATAACAAATTTGGTGTAGGTAAACTGCGGTAAGGCACTCCAGAAGGCCAATGCGTCCCGTCTTGCTAGACCGGGATAGGACTTGTCAATGGATAAAATTGCGGCCTTGTAGGACAGAGACTCCCTGGGTAGGAAAAAGTCCTGAATCTCAGGCACCTGCTGGCGCAAAATCGGGGTGTAGATGCGGTTGAGGGCGATCGCCATCATGGCATCTTCCTTCGGCGGACGACCGCTAAAGCTGGTCATGTAGATGGGATTTTTGCGGTGGGTTATGCAGTGGAACCGGATCAGCGGCGCATTTTCCCGTACTGGACCGTAGTAGCCCATGTGATCTCCGGCGGGACCATCTACGCCGATCTCGCCCGGTGTAATCGTGCCCTCTAGGATAAATTCTGAGGTGGCGGGTACTTCTAGGTCTACTGTTTTGCACTTAGCGAGATGAAGTCCCGAGCCGCTGTATAAGCCTGCAAATAGCCATTCGGACATGTCTAACGGTAAAGGGGTCGCAGCAGCCATGATGACGATCGGATCCACACCGATCGCCACAGCAACCTCCAAAGGCTTACCCATTTCGGCGGCTTTGCGCAGGTGACGGGTTGCCCCACGCACCGACAGCCACTGCACGGTCATGGTGTTTTTATCTTGTAACTGAAGGCGGTATACACCGATATTTGGGATCTTGGTCTCGGGGTCCTTTGTAATCATTAAGCCGAGGGTGATCACCTTGCCCGCATCGCCGGGATAGACCTTCAGCATGGGGATTTGATTCAGATCAACTTCATCATCTTTTAAGACTATTTGCTGACAAGCAGGAAATAGGTCTAGATCCGGTTTAGCCTTAAGTACATCGAACAGGACTTTTCCAAGATCAAATGCCTGTTGGATTTTTTTGGGTGGGCGGGGCTGGTAGAGGATCGCGAGCTTTTTGCCAAGGGCTTCTAGCTCATCGACAGACTCCATGTTCATCGCTTGGGTAATGCGATCGACCGTCCCCATCAAATTCACGGCTACCGGATAGGGGGAGCCTTTGACATTTTCAAAAAGCAATCCAGGTCCGCCGCATTGCAACATGCGCTGGGCAATTTCTGCAATCTCTAACTCCGGGTCCACTGGCACTGTAATTCGTCGCAGCTTTCCCTTGTCTTCAAGTTGCTTAATGAAGCCCCGTAAATCTCTTGGCATATTTTTTAGTTAAGTTTAGTGCTGTTTACCGGACTGTGCGTAAGCGCTGGGTGGCGATCGTAATGCCCCCATCATGACGGGCTAACACCGCCGAAATCCATCGAGTCTCTGGGACTGCCGACGCCATGCCCAGCTTAAAAAAACCACCCGATCGTAGACGACTCAGTTTTACAATGGCGTCATCATTTTTGGGTGTCTGGGGCTTGCGGGGCGGCGTGCGTCCTGTGAGCAATTCTGCGAGGGATGGAATTTTCAGTTGGAGCTGTTTTGGGGTTAAGGACAAAGACGAGACGGGATTGTCAAAGACGGTGCCCATGAATAAATCGTCTTCCATGGGTTCTTGGACGATCGCCTCATATTTGAAGGCCTTGCCCACTGGAACGGTGTCCGGCAAGTTTACGATGACCGTCGGCGGCTTTTCTCCGATGGAAATGCGGGTTTGTTCTGAGAGAATGGCCTGCGATCGAATGCGATTAGCCTGCACGGTTTGCTGCGATCGAATGGTTCCGCTGATTTTCCAGATTTGGCCTGCGGGATTACTGCGACGACCACTGATGGTAGTTAAGGTTTCGATCGTCTCGCTGCCTGCATTCATCTGACTGCGCAGGATCTCGGTCTTGTAGATCAGGTTGGGGTATTGCTTCCAGAGGCGCTGAAGAGCTTGGGGAAGCGTCTGACGAGTGTAGCCATCTTCGTGGTTATAGTCAGCGGTTAATAAATCAGAGACGGCGCTGAGGTTTTTGGTGTTGAGGGCGGTATCTAATGCACTCACTAAGGGCTGACTCGGCGAGGCAACCACCGCAGCAGCTTTCTCATTAAAGGGAATGAGTGCGAGTAGGGCAGTGGCGGAAAGGGTCCAAAGTCTAGCAATGATCACAATACGTCCTGTCATCGGGTGAAGGTCTGTAGTAACCACAGGGCTACCTATTTTAAGTATAGAGGAGTCAGCGGCGAGACGGACAATCGATAGTAGAATGCTTTGTGTCTCGCACTAAGAATCTGAGTTCGGTCCCTTCTGTGGCATCTTCTAATTTTTCTCAACCGCGTCTTCTCATCGCCGCCAGCGGAACTGGGGGGCATGTGTTTCCGGCGGTGGCGATCGCTGAGCAATTGACGGACTATCACATTGAGTGGCTGGGGGTGCCCGATCGGATGGAGGGCAAGCTGGTGGGCGATCGATATAAGCTCCATACGGTAAATGTCGCGGGGTTTCAAGGTAAGCCCGGTTTGAGCACGATTAAAACCCTGTGGCGACTAATTGCGTCAATTCAGAAGGTTCGCAGTATTTTAAAAAAGGGCAACTTTCAAGGGGTTTTTACCACAGGCGGCTATATTTCCGCTCCAGCAATTATTGCGGCGAAGTCTTTAGGTCTTCCAGTGGTGTTGCATGAATCAAATGCTTTACCGGGAAAGGTGACGCGGTTTTTAGCGCCTTGGTGTACGACAGTAGCGGTGGGTTTTGCGGTGGCGGCGAAGTCTTTAAAAGCAAAAACGGTCTGTACAGGAACGCCTGTCCGATCGCAGTTTTTTGAAACCTCGGGACGCTTAGAAGGCTTAGAAGATATTCCCAATAATGTGCCGCTAGTCGTGATGGTGGGTGGCAGTCAGGGTGCGGTTGCGCTAAACCAATTGGTCAGAGATGCAGCCCCTAAATGGTTTGAAAATGGTATTTGGTTAGTTCACCAGACGGGGGAATCTGACCCGAATGCGAAAAGCTTGAGTCATCCGCAATATCGATCGCTCCCCTTTTATCCGCATATGGCGGCGTTATTTCGTCGAGCGGATTTGGTGATTAGCCGATCGGGTGCGGGGACGTTAACAGAACTTGCCATGACCCATACGCCATCAATTTTGGTGCCTTATCCCTACGCGGCGGAAGATCACCAAGCCATTAACGCGAAGGAGTTTGTCAAAGTCGGCGCAGCATTGATGTTTAGACAATCAGAATTGCAACCGGAAATGCTAGCGGAAACGGTTTTGGGATTAGTTGGATCACAGCCGAAAGCACAGGCGAAACGTGAAGGGATGCGATCGGCTGCGCAGTCGTTAGCGGTTCCCGATAGTGCAAAGCGAGTGGCTGATTTATTGCGTGAATTCATTGCAAACCCAAACTAACTAAATAGAGCGATCGAACATTATCGATCGCTCTATTTAGTTAATCCTAATGCATCAAACTACAATTCCATTGCTCCCAAAGCATGAGCCATCTCATCCATTGGATCTAGGTCACTGTGCGAACCACCGCCGACCGATTGGAGTTGCTTGTCACCTTGCAGATTGGCGTAGCTGCGCGTATGCACGTTATTACGCGGTTGAATCACACCGTAACCGCTATGATTACGTTCATAGATCACATTGATTTCACCTGTTTCCACATTGCGGAACATATAGAAATCATGATCGACTAATTGCAAATGACTCAAGGCATCTTCGATCGTCATCTCCGGCATGGAGAAGTATTTCATGCGTACCACTTCGGGTGGTAATTGCGGTTCTTTGTGTTTGTAATCTAGGGCGACGATCGGAGCATCCGCCATGGCCAGCACTTCTTTAATCGGCTCCTGATGCGAGCTGCGGCGACGCTCCTTGTATTTTTTTAACTGTCTTGCAATCTTGTCTACGACTAAATCAATACTCATGTACAGGTTTTCGTTACTTTCCTGCGCTCGAACAACGGAACCATTGACATAGATTGTGACTTCAGCGGTTTGCTTGCTAGGGAAGACCTTCGGGTTTCGTTCGACTGATAGATCAACCTCAACTTTGGTAAGGGTTGAACTGAAGTGAAGGGCCGCTTTTTCTATTTTATGGTTGACGTACTCACGAATCGCATTCGTAATTTCGATGTTTTTACCCTGGATCACAAGCTTCATAAGCCTAACTCCGCTAAAAATATGAAATGCAGTAACCAAACGTTCACTATTAGCTTTTAGACCATTAAGACAAACGAGAATACATCACTCAAACCTTGTCATGTAGACTGTCTTAGGCTTTAAAGCAATGTCAGAATCACGCTAATATCACCGAAATTAATAACTAAACCTAATAACCAATTCCTAGATTAACTATCCTCAAAACCTAGAGAAAATCAATCTTAGAACCAAATGTGCTGCGCTGTAAAAAGGGTTAGTGAATTCAGTTCTTTTAGGTGATGTAAATAACATAGCACCCTCTCTAGCAATGTAGTGACTCAGTTAAAATCCTTTAGATTAGTGTGATATTTCTTGATATTCAGAGGAGCAGAAACCTGCATTATTTAACGTAATGCGTATTTCGTAATGTGGTAATTTTAGGATATTGCGAATTTTTATTAGAACAACTCCTATGCCCATCATTGCCGTTCTGGATTATGATGCCGGAAATTTACATTCTGCCTGCAAGGGCGTGGAAGCCGCAGGTGGTGAGGCGATCGTCACAGATTCCGCCCAAATCCTAGAACAAGCCGACGGCATTTTGCTTCCGGGCGTGGGCGCTTGGGACCCGACGATGCAAAGCCTCCGATCGCACCGTTTAGAGCAACCTATTAAAGACGCGATCGTTTCGGGCAAGCCTTTTCTCGGCATTTGCATGGGCCTTCAGGTGTTGTTTGAAGGCAGTGACGAGGGCAATGATCCAGGATTAGGCATTATTCCCGGCCAGGTCCGTAAGTTTCAGCCTGAGTCTGGCATTCGCATTCCCCACATGGGCTGGAATCAGCTTCACCTAACGCAACCCCAAGCTCCCCTCTGGGCTGCCACGCCCGAAGAAAGCTGGATGTATTTCGTTCATTCTTATCATGTTGTCCCGACAGACTCAGCGATCGTGGCCGCCACCATTACCCACGGCTCCCAAACCGTCACCGCAGCAATTTCACACAATAACCTTATGGCTGTCCAATTCCATCCCGAAAAATCCTCCGATTCTGGAATGGCGCTACTAGCAAATTTTGTAAAACTGGCTAATCCTTCCCAGAGAGCCGATCGATCGTCCGATCGATGCTAGATCGAATATTATGGATCAAATACAAATCTTCTGCCGCGAGTCGAGCCAAAGCTTTGATGACGTAGGTTTGGGTGCGATCGTTAAGGCCAATGCGCTGCATTAGTTGCAGGGTTGCTGCTTTGAGATTCGCATATTGAGCTGTGGGCATAGGTTCGCGGTTTAATCTTTGGTCTTTAATTTGCACCATTGTCTGCGCTTCAGAAAAAACAAAACTAAAGATCATGACGGCCTGCGCTAGGTTAAGCGAGGGATAGGTGCAGCTTTGGGGAATGGTTGTCAGTAAATCACAGACTGCAATATCCTGACGGCTAAGGCCCGATCGTTCTCCCCCAAAAACCAACGCCACCCGCGTCACCGATTCTCCCTTCGATCGCAAAACCTCGGGCAATTCACGAATGGAAACATAGTGATGCTTCTCTAATCGATGCCGTGCTGTCGTCGCACAGGCCAAATCAATATCGTGCAGCGCTGAAGGCAAATCCTCATAAACCCGAGCATTTTCCAAAATCTGCTGCGAACCATGGGCCAAAACCCGAGCCTTCTCTCCTAAATAATCCGTTTTGGGCCTGACAAACCGCAGGTCAGAATGGCCCATCGTATTCATAGCCCGAGCCGCCGCCCCAATATTGGCCGCTTCTTCCGGTTCAACAAGGACAAAGGAAAACTGAATCACAGATATTAAAACTGACAATAAATTTTGCCAATTGTATCAAAAACCGCCGCCCTGAATTCAGAACGACGGTTTTTGGTCATAACCTATCAAAGCCCCAGAATTGGGGGTTGGGGGCGGTTCGTCAGAAACCCTAATCGCGACCCGTCAAAGACATCACAATCTGCAACACATACCAAAACAGCAGTGCCACCGACGCAAACAGTTCGAGCGAAGCCGCCACATATTGATGCTTCTCATAGTTATGCATCACCTTCGAGGTGTCATACAAAATCGCCGCCGATGCAAAAATTACCATCGCCGCCGAGAAAATCATCCCCAGATTGAATCCGAAGATAATGCTGCTCACAATCAAACCCAAGGCCACAAAGCCCGCAATCTTCAAAATCCCACCTAAAAAGGAGAAATCCTTCTTTGTGGTAAAGACGATCGCAGTCAACCCGCCAAAAAGGCCGATCGTCATCATCGCCGCCGTCGGAATCACGGTTTCGCCAACTCGGC
>JANMIS010000974.1:0-3826 GCA_031375925.1 Synechococcales cyanobacterium OTE_70_concoct_197_sub | reverse complement strand
CTTGCACCCCCGGCAGAATGGTTTGGTCAGTCATCAATTCGGCAAAGCGGGCACGGCGCTGAATTCGGACTGCGGCACGATCGACCGATCGACCCAATCGCGCCTCCAAATCCTCATAGGGATTAAAGGCATCAGTTGTCCCAATACATTGCAGCCATTTCTCTACGGGAAGCACGCAACCGTAGGCTTGGTACAGTTCTACCCAAGATTGATATTCCGGCACCTCGGTATCCAGAATCAAACCATCGAAGTCGAAAATAAGAGCCTTAATCATAAACTCAAGCACTATTTCTAGTTTGATTCAAATGTTCAAACATTTCTTGTCGCCACAACCACAACCCAAGATTGCTCATGTTTGAGGAGTCCCGACGGACGGTAGTAGTGATGCACGATCGTAAACCCTGCTTTTTCGACATAGGGCAAAATAGTCTCGTACTCCCAAAACGACGTATACCGCTCCCCCGTTGCCCTAGGCGCAAAGCCCTCACCTTCACCTCTAGCCAACGACATCACGATCGCCCCACCCACCACTAAGCAGTCATACAAATTCCGCAAAACTTTTGTCATATGCGCTTCCGGTACATGAATTAGTGAAGCATTTGCAAATACACCATGAAATGACTGCGAGGGTAAATTCAAGTTCAGGAAATTTTGTTGCCACACGTCACAGCCTGTAATTTGTTTTGCCATTTCTACAAAAGCAGGCGTTGCATCCAAGCCAATCGCCTCCTGTCCCAAGGTTTTAAACGCCATCAGATCCCGTCCCGGCCCACACCCAAAGTCCAAAATTCGCCCAGGATTTTGTGGCATCACAGCCAGTAGAGCATTGCGATTTTGAGAAACATCATGGTCCCAAGTGCCCATGCGAAAGCTTTCTGCGGTAGCCTGATATTCAGCGATCGTAATTTGTTCCAGTGATTGCATAGAATTTTTCAATAACACTACAGTTTATAACTTAGTCATTTTATAACTTAGTCATTTTATAACTAGACTACAACCCCGAAAAAACTCCCCCGTAATCTCCCGCACCGAAGACACGATCGCATCCGCCCCCGCCGATCGCAGCCCCGACTCATAAGCCACTCGCACGGCCAAATCCCCCATCACGACATGGGGCGGCAAAGACCCAATTGCTAAAAACGATCGCGCTGGCTCTTGAACTCTCGCCCGGACGATCGTTGTCATATCCGCCACCGTATCGCCCACGTACACCACCGTCTCATCGGGTGCAGCATTCAATCGCTTCATCGTCTCAAACAATCCCGTAGGATCCGGCTTCCCCGGCGCATCCTCCATTGCCACCAGCAGCGGATTCTGCAACCCTATGCGTCCTTCTAAAACAAACCGCGCCGAAATCGTTGTCGCCCCACTAAAAAATCCCCATTTAATTCCCGCCGAAGTCAGTGCTTCAAAATACGATCGATCGACCAGCAAAGGTTCCCCCGCCAAATATCCCGTCCAAGCGCCATCTATCATCTCTCCTCGATACTTCGACTGAAAAAATGCCACGATCGCTTCATAACTTACTGGATGATCAGTCCGAGATTTGCCCAACCCTTCAAAATACCGATACACCAACTCCAGCGATGCCTCCCAATCATTATTCCAAATCCCCTCGCTCTTCAACGTATCAATTTCGATTGGCGTTGGCCGGAAGCCACCATTCGTAAAATGCTCTACCGTATCGGACAATGCCAGCCGATAAGAACCCGCCACATCACGAATCACCCCATCAATATCAAACGCCACAATCACAAGCCCATCCCCCTAAAATCAGCCCAACTATCATCCCACGCACCCAAGCTACAATGAATCAACCTGATGCCGCAGAGGGAACTTTATGCGATCACCCTTTCCAGGAATGGACCCCTACCTCGAAGACCCAATTTTCTGGTCAGAATTTCATAACCGTCTGATCATGACTATTTCTACCAGCCTTCTCCCCTACCTTACAAGAACCCATTCCCACCTTTCCCCTTCCGCTCAAAGAAGTTGATGAAACGATCGACTTCGACCTCCAAGCTATTGTCGATAAGACTTACTCCGAAGGAGCCTATAGCATCCGCCTAAACTACACCAACCCAGTCCCGCCGCCCAACCTGTCAGAAGCCGATCGTCTCTGGATCCAGGAATTACTGAATCCTTAAAAGTCCGATCGTAAATCCCGCTCACCTTTCTGATATAATTCTGAACTGCATAAGAGCATGGGATCCAGCGCTGGAGGATTTGATTTGTCGAAATTTGTATTAAAGGTTCTTTGGTTAGACAAAGACGTAGCACTGGCCGTTGATCAGGTTGTAGGAAAAGGCACTAGCCCCCTCACCTGCTATTATTTTTGGCCCCGGAATGACGCTTGGGAACAGATGAAAACTGAACTCGAAGCCAAACACTGGATTTCTGAGGTCGATCGGGTTGAATTGCTCAACAAGGCGACCGAGGTGATCAATTACTGGCAAGAAGAAGGAAAAACTCGCCCTGTTGCAGAAGCACAGACGAAGTTTCCTGAAGTCGTTTTCACAGGTAGCGCTTGATATCGCTGCTTAGAACGCGATTTTTTACATGATGGATTGGTTTTAGAACCGATCGAACTCAGGTCCCGGTTTTCCAACATGAAGATCGGGACTTTGTGTATTCAGGCGCCGAAATGCTCAATAGGTGCAGGTGCTAACCCTCACGAACCATCCAAGTCAACATTCCTAAAATCCGATCGACAGGTTGCAATGCATAATCCGTTAGATCGATCGTAACCACCGTTCCTTCTAACTTCAGAAAGCGCCAAGCCGTCCCACTCGTCGTCGCACCATACAGCGTTGGCGTTAATACATTATTCTGTTCGTTAAATCGTTGCGCTGCAATCATTTCCGCCATACATTGCCCGAGTCCACTATTGAGACTATCCCGTTTTGCCTCAACCAAAACGATCGCAGGCGCTTCAATCTCCAACTGCTCGGGCGATCGACTAATCAAAAAATCACAAATCCCATTTAACCCAACACTTTCATCTACCGTAAAATCACGCCCCGAAAAGACACTAACTTTAGACTCTAAAATCCGTTTGACTTCCAACAATACAGGCGCAACAATCATTTCAGACTTCGCCTTCTCCGACCCAACGGCGATCGCCCAAGGCAAATAATTCTCTAAAATATCTGCCAACATCGAACTCGGCGCAATCTCTGGCGTCAGCGGCAGAAATCGCCCACCCTCCTGAGTTTGGATACCGAACTCCTGCTTAATCCGACGAACTGTAAAACTGCTGTATGGCATGGGATACTCAGTCTAGGCTGAACGCCCATTCTAACTTAAATTCAGTGATCGACCCTCCCACTCCATGCTAAACCTGACGGCAGAGCAAGTGTTAGCAGCAGGACGATCGTGACACACCCACAGAACGCATTTTTGTTATTAATATTTTTATGAAACTTGGTCTCCGCAGTGGAAAACTTACAAAGTGGAAAGATGAGCGCGGTTTTGGTTTCATCCAACCCGTTGATGGAAGTCAAGAAGTTTTTTTGCATATTTCTGATGTTAAAGATGCAACTCGCCGTCCACAAGAAAACGATACAATCTACTATCATTGCGTAGTTGGCTCGGATGGCAAAGTCCGCGCTCACAAAGCGTTTATTGTAGGAGCAAGGAACAAGTCTGCTTCTTTAAGTAATCACGACAGAACTTCTAGTGAGAGTGCTTCTAGATTTCCGATCGCTCAGTTCATCCTATTGTCACTTCTGCCCTTGATTGGGGTTATTCACTTTACACTAACAACCCGCAATTCTCTCCTAGTAATTCTCTACTCTGTAATGAGTACAGTACGCCAAAACTCGGC
>JANMIS010000950.1:0-1623 GCA_031375925.1 Synechococcales cyanobacterium OTE_70_concoct_197_sub | reverse complement strand
TATTCTAAGTACGCTGGAACTGATGTCAAACTGGGCGGCGATGAGTATGTCCTGTTGACTGAGCGTGATATTTTGGCGGTTGTGAGCTAGTTCATTGAGCTAGCGCGCTGAACGGGTTGTGAGCATCCGATCGCAACAGTCTCGGATGTTCAACTAAATCTTTAACGCAAGTTTTCGATCGATTTTCCACCATTAGAAGAAGAAGTGAAGATTATGGCTAAGCGCATTGTATACAACGAAAATGCCCGTCGCGCCCTTGAGCGTGGGATGGACATTCTAGCCGAAGCGGTGGCTGTCACCCTCGGTCCTAAGGGTCGTAACGTCGTCCTTGAAAAGAAGTTTGGGTCTCCCCAAATTATTAATGACGGTGTGACGATCGCCAAAGAAATCGAACTCGAAGACAACATCGAAAACACAGGTGTCGCGTTGATTCGTCAAGCGGCTTCTAGAACAAACGACGCAGCGGGTGATGGCACTACCACTGCGACTGTTCTGGCTCATGCGATCGTCAAGGAAGGCTTGCGGAACGTGGCGGCAGGTGCCAACGCAATCCTGCTCAAACGCGGCATCGACAAAGCAACAGCGTTCTTGGTTGACAAAATCAAAGAGCACGCGCGCCCCGTTGAAGATTCTAAGTCTATTGCTCAAGTGGGTTCAATTTCCGCAGGCAACGACACGGAAGTCGGTCAAATGATCGCCGATGCGATGGATAAAGTCGGTAAAGAGGGCGTTATCTCCCTTGAAGAAGGCAAGTCGATGACGACTGAGCTGGAAATCACTGAAGGAATGCGCTTTGAAAAAGGCTACATTTCCCCTTACTTTGCGACGGACACCGAGCGCATGGAAGCGGTGATGGAAAACCCCTACATCCTCATCACCGACAAAAAAGTCGCAATGGTTCAGGAACTCGTTCCTGTCCTAGAGCAAGTAGCTAGGTCCGGTCGTCCTTTGGTGATCATCGCTGAAGACATCGAAAAAGAAGCATTGGCCACTTTGGTCGTCAACCGTTTGCGCGGCGTGTTGAATGTAGCAGCAGTTAAGGCTCCCGGCTTCGGCGATCGTCGTAAGGCATTGCTCGAAGACATTGCAGTCCTGACAGGCGGTACACTCATCACTGAAGATGCAGGCCTCAAAATTGACACGGCAACGCTGGAAATGATGGGTTCGGCGCGTCGGATTACGATTAACAAAGACAACACAACGATCGTTGCTGAAGGCAATGAAGCCGCAGTCAAAGAGCGCGTCGGCCAAATCCGTCGTCAGATGGAAGAAACTGAATCTTCCTATGACAAGGAAAAGCTACAGGAGCGTCTAGCAAAACTGGCAGGTGGCGTCGCAGTCATCAAGGTCGGTGCTGCAACCGAAACTGAAATGAAAGATCGCAAATTGCGTCTTGAAGATGCCATCAACGCAACGAAAGCTGCCGTTGAAGAAGGCATCGTTCCCGGTGGTGGTACCACTTTGGCGCACCTTGCTCCTGAGTTGGTCACTTGGGCCAATAGCAGCCTCAAGGATGAGGAATTGGTCGGTGCATTAATCGTGTCCCGTGCTTTGGTTGCGCCTCTGAAGCGCATTGCTGAAAATGCAGGCCAAAATGGTGCTGTCGTCGCTGAGCGCGTCAAG
>JANMIS010000838.1:0-2191 GCA_031375925.1 Synechococcales cyanobacterium OTE_70_concoct_197_sub | reverse complement strand
CGCCTCCCATGCTTTTTCAGTGAACTTACTCGGATCGGTTGGCTGCATCGGTCTGGGAAATGAATGATAAGAGCTTCTATTGTAAAGCTAGGTGACACAAGCGCTCAGAGTTTTCTTTTAGGGCGAAGTCTGGAGCTGTTTTCTTCCCTAACTTTTGTCATGCGTTTTTGTTATGCTGATGGCAGTGCTGAAGCGTCCCTCACCCACCCATTTCACCATGACCTCCACAGCCGCCCTCAAATCGATCGACCGAACGGACGAAGCATCTGCCCTGAGAGCAGCGTTTCTAGACGCAGGCATAACAATGCCTCCTACTCAGTACGATCTTCCTTGCTCCGACGGGAATAAAATGGAAACCTATCGCCACAAGCTCCAAATGGACCTGCTAATCGAAACCCTTCAACCTTGGACCAGAGCAAGATCAGACGGGTTCGTCAGTGGTGATATGTTTGTGTACTACAGCCTACAACAGGTCAAAAATAAGGATTTCAAGGGACCAGACTTTTTTGCCGTACTTGATGTCCCTAAGGGAGAGCGTTTAAGCTGGGTCTGCTGGGAAGAAGGAAAATCCCCTGATGTCGTCATCGAACTGCTCTCACCTAGTACTGCCCGATACGACAAAACCGAGAAAAAGGACATTTACCAAAATGCTATGAAAGTGGGTGAGTACTACTGGTACAACCCTTTTGACTCGGATGATTTTAAAGGCTTCCAAATTCACAACGGTCGTTACCAAGAAATCCAGCCTGATCCCCAAGGCAATCTCGTTAGTCACAAATTAGGTCTCCAACTCGTCCGGTGGGAGGGCGAATACTATGACGTTGCAGCAACCTGGCTGCGGTGGGCATATCCCGACGGAACTTTAATCCCTAACCGAGAAGAACTCTGGCTAGCAGCCGAAGCAAATGCAGCTAGAGAACAAGCAAATGCGGCTAAAGAACAGGCAAATGCGGTCGCCGCTCAAGCGAATGCAGACCAAGCTCAAGCAGATGCGGCTGTCGCTCAAGCAAATGTAGCTACTGCTCAAGCAAATGCTGCTGCTGCTCAAGAGCAAGTTCAACGGATTATCAATAACTTGAGAAATTCCGGTATGGATGATGCACAAATTGCGATCGTCACTGGACTACCGATCGAGCAAATTAAAAGATGACTCAGGTTGTAATCATTGGCGCAGGTCCGACGGGGCTGACTCTGGCAATGCTGCTAGTCCAGGGAGGGATTACCGTCAAGCTAGTGGAAGCCTCTCGGAACTTTCGCCGAATCTTTCGCGGGGAGGCGCTTATGCCCAGCGGTCTGGCCGCGATCGACCAAATGGGGCTATCAGCCATCGTGGAGCAGATCCCGCACCGATCGATTGATGCCTGGGAATTTTATATTGAAAATCGATCGGTCTTTCGAGTCGATGAACCGATGGAGTCAGGGGGAAAACCTTGTACCTTAATTTCTCAGCCCGCTTTACTAAAGGCAGTTTTAGATCGCATCCATCCAAGTGAAAATTTTGAATTCATTCAAGGAACTGCCGTTCGAGATTTATTGAAGCAAAACGATCGGTTTTCAGGCGTTCGATTGAGTGATGGCCGGGAGATTGTGGCAGATTTGGTCATTGGGGCAGATGGACGAAATTCGATCGTTCGTCAGCAGGCCCAGTTGGAAATGCAACAAGTTCCTCAAAGCTTCGATATTCTTTGGTTTAAATTGCCCATGATTCCTGATTTTCAGGCGGAGAATGTTTTCTATTCTATCTTGCGCGGACAGGATGCTTTGGGTCTATTTCAAGGCTCTGAAGGCAATCTTCAGGTGGGATGGTCCCTGCATCATGATCATCCCATCGATTGGCAAAAAATAGATTGGGCAGAGAAGCTGGCGGCGGCGGTTCCGGATGCTTTAGCAGGACTAGCAAAGCATTTTCGAGCACAAAGAGAGGCCATTGAACGACCGTTGCTGCTGTCGATCGTTGTCGGGCGCTGTCCAAAATGGCATTCGCCTGGGGTTTTGCTCCTCGGTGATGCAGCACATCCCATGTCTCCCATCCGTGCCCAAGGCATTAATATGGCGTTGCGAGATGCGATCGTTGCCACTCATCATCTTGTATCCGCATTGCAGCAGCCCAATGATTTTGCCGCCATTGACCATGCCCTGGCTCAAATTCAAACCGATCAGCGACTTCGTCATTTACATACATTTTACAAAT
>JANMIS010000837.1:0-3256 GCA_031375925.1 Synechococcales cyanobacterium OTE_70_concoct_197_sub | reverse complement strand
GCACTCGATCGTGAATAAGGACGATTCCATTCATCATCTGTTAAATCCACCACCGTGTGCGGCGCATTTTTCAGAATGTTATTGTCCCGATCGACCTTCCCTGATTCCACCGCACGGATCTCTTCGCGAATTGAAATCATTGCATCACAGAACCGATCGAGTTCCGGTAGTGATTCACTTTCCGTTGGCTCTACCATTACCGTTCCCGCTACAGGCCACGACACCGTAGGCGGATGGAAACCATAGTCGATCAAACGTTTTGCAATGTCATCCACTTCGATTTCGGCAGACTTTTTGAATTCACGCAGGTCAAGAATACATTCATGAGCCACCAAACCATTTGCGCCTTTGTACAGCACATCGTAATGACCTTCAAGACGTTTTGCGATGTAGTTTGCATTCAAGATAGCAATCTTCGTCGCATTGGTTAAGCCTTCGCCGCCCATCATCGCAATGTACATCCAGGAAATCGGCAGAATGCTGGAACTGCCCCAGGGAGCCGCTGACACCGCACCGATCGCCTGCGTTCCACCCATCGGAATCACGCTATGACCGGGCAGGAATGGAGCCAAGTGAGACATAACCCCGATCGGACCCATCCCAGGACCACCGCCACCGTGGGGGATACAGAAGGTTTTGTGCAAATTCAAGTGACAGACATCCGCACCGAAGTCACCGGGACGACAAAGCCCAACCTGAGCATTCATATTCGCGCCATCCATATAGACTTGACCGCCATGACCATGCACCACCGCACAAATCTCCTGAATGCCCGCTTCAAATACGCCATGAGTTGAGGGATAAGTCACCATCAGCGCAGAAAGATTCGCTGCATGTTTCTCAGCTTTGGCCTTCAAATCTGCAACGTCAATATTGCCATCGTCATCGCAATTCACCGGGACAACTTTCATGCCCGCCATCACTGCACTCGCTGGATTGGTTCCGTGGGCGGATGTCGGGATGAGGCAAATATTACGATCGGTATTACCATTAGCCGCGTGATAAGCGCGAATCACCAATAAGCCCGCATATTCCCCTTGCGAACCTGCATTCGGTTGCAATGAAATCGCCGCAAATCCCGTGACTTCCGCCAGCCATTTTTCAAGCTGAGTAAATAGGATTTGGTAGCCTTCGGTTTGATCTACAGGAGCAAAAGGATGAATCTGACCAAACTCGGCCCAAGTAACAGGAATCATTTCCGCCGTGGCATTGAGCTTCATAGTGCAGGAACCTAACGGAATCATTGCACTGGTTAATGACAAATCCTTTAGCTGCAATCCATACATATAGCGAAGTAAATCGGTCTCCGATCGGTACTGCTTAAACGTCGGATGCGTCAAATAATCAGATTGACGAGGCAAACCAATGGCACTCGCGTCAGACTTGGTAATTGCTGCATTCACCCCAAAGATTTCAAATAAATCCAATACGTCCCGATCGCAAGTCGCTTCATCGAGAGAAACGCCGATCGAAGTTGCATCCAATTTCCGTAGGTTAATCCGACGATCGATTGCCGCCGCCAAGATTGCATCCGTCCGATCGCCTGTATTGACCGCAATTGTGTCGAAGTAGGTGGCCGATCGAAGTGTAAAGCCGCCTTTCGTCAAACCCATCGCCAATGCTTGAGTTAGGCCGTGGACGCGCAGTGCGATCGACTTCAGCCCATCCGCACCATGGTACACCGCATACATACTCGCAATCACCGCCAGCAAAACCTGCGCCGTGCAAATGTTACTGGTCGCTTTGTCTCGACGGATATGTTGTTCACGGGTTTGCAGTGACAATCGCAGCGCGCGTTCACCCCGTGCATCACGGGACACTCCTATCAATCGTCCCGGCATTTGACGTTTGTAGGCATCTTTCGTTGCAAAATACGCCGCGTGAGGACCGCCGTAACCAAAAGGCACCCCAAAGCGTTGTGTATTACCCACCGCAATGTCCGCGCCCCATTCTCCTGGCGGAGTCAACAGAGTCAGCGCCAAGATGTCCGCCACTGCTGTGACCAATGCGCCCGCTGCATGGGCACGATCGCAAAACTCACGATAATCAACGATCGCCCCATCCGTCGCAGGATAGGAAATCAGCGCGCCAAACACAGGATTCGCTGCAAAATCAAACGTTTCGGTCTTGCCAATAATGATTTCGATGTTTAGAGGAATTGCTCGGGTCTTAACAACTTCAATCGTTTGCGGATGACAGTTTTCTGCGATGAAGAACGCCTGAGCCTTCGTCTTCGTCACGCCATAGCTCATGGACATCGCTTCCGCTGCCGCAGTGCCTTCATCAAGGAGAGAGGCATTGGCGATTTCCAAGCCCGTCAAGTCCATCACCATCGTCTGGAAATTCAGCAGCGCTTCGAGGCGACCTTGGGAAATTTCGGGCTGGTAGGGCGTGTATTGCGTGTACCAAGCGGGATTTTCTAAAATGTTTCGCAGGATTACAGGCGGCGTGAGGCAATTGCTGTAGCCCATGCCAATGAACGATCGGAACACTTTGTTTTTACTCGCGATCGTTTTCAAATCCGCTAAGGCTTCATGTTCCGATCGGGCCGCATCAATTCGTAAACCGCGTCTAAGACGAATATTCTCCGGTACTGTTGCACTGATGAATTCTTCGAGGGAACCGTAGCCCAACTTCGCCACCATCGTCGCCACCTCTATATCGCGGGGTCCATTATGCCGGGACTCAAAGCGATCGGGATGGGGAAACAAAGCCGCCGTCACGGGAACCGATGGAATCGAAGCCGCAGACGAGTCAAATCCCTGATGGGTCTCAGACTCCACTGACGCTGATGTTTCCCAAGTAGGTGCAAACGAAGTGGGTTCAGACATTAGTAAAAAACCTCGTGGAAGCGAGTGCGTGCAGAACAGAATCGAAGCGATCTAGAAACAGAAGACGCCAAAATAGTGACGGGTTGAGATTCGTAACAGACTATAACAATTCTGTACGTTCTGAAACGGTGTCCTGTAAAGCAACGATGAACTTTGGCGTTCTTCTCCGTAGATCTAAGGAAAAGATTAGGGATTCTAAGTTATGTAAATGCCTAACACCGTGCGGTCGCAAGTCTCGCCACGATCTAAGACAATAGACCTAACCTGTGTCAGGATCTTCTGTTATGCGTTCCAAAATTCGTCTTTTCACTGCATCATTAGTCTTTTTACCGATCGCCTTCCTCAGCACTTCGGCCCAAGCCTTCAACCCCGACCACCTCGCGCAACTCCTCAAAACCAACCAATGCGCCAACTGCGATCTCACG
>JANMIS010000937.1:0-4014 GCA_031375925.1 Synechococcales cyanobacterium OTE_70_concoct_197_sub | reverse complement strand
CCCGATCGCCCAGCGGGCATCTTGGGGCATTTGTAACCAAACTATAAGACCCAAAACGACGGTGATAATACCGTTAGCGAGTACCCAGGCCCAATTTTTCTGAGGTCGGATTCTAAAGGCCAGAACCAACTCAAACACACCTTCAGTTAGGAAGAAACTACCTAGAAGAAGTGTCAAGGTCAGGATTCCAGATAAAGGATAAACAAATAGCAGAATGCCCGTGACGACATAAAGAATACCCAGAAAAATCCGCCAACCAAAACCTTCAGGACGACGGTTGATTGCGTAAAGAGTGTTACTTGTGCCAACACTAATTAAAATTAAAGCCACCCAAGTCTCAGCAATTAAAGTACTGAATTGCGGAATAAAAATGGCAACGGTACCGAGCACAACCGAAGCAAGGCCAATCAAAAGACCGAAATTACGCGGCTGGTTGAACTCTGGCTTAAGTTCAGTGGGATTATTTGTCATCATCATTGATCTCCAATTTAATTAATAGTGGGCTTATGCCCCGATCGCTGCATTTAGAGCGCGATCGATCGGCTGATCACCATGCAATCGATGAGCTAGTTCGGCCAAAAAAGTAATCTCTGGCATGAGGTCAGCTTCTTTAAGATGAGTCTGACCTTCATCATTTAACTGGACAAAGTTATTGCCCGGTTCCACGGTTGTCTTATGAGGATTGTGCAAAAGGGTTTTCCACAGGGCGGGGCCTTCGTGGGAAAACGTATGCTCTGCCCAATAATTAATTACAGGCAAACCTCCGCCGATCGAGGGTGTATCGGCATTGGTTTCGTGAAATGGAGGAATGGGCTGTTGGGGAAGATTTTGATCCATAGTTTGATATGCTCTCGATCAAGTAATTAGGCTTGAAGTGTCATTACTTTACTGATTATCAGTTCTAATTTGTTATTACAAAAACACCTTACCGATCGTATTTCACAAATAGATCACCCAATGGATACAAGGTCAGAAAGATATTATGACAACCATCGGATCAACAGAGGAACCAAGTAACCCAGCGAAAACGCTTCCCAGATCGCGCCGACGATGAACAGTGGCAGCGTGAAAAGGCTTAGCCAACCGAGCTGTTGTAGCCCACGGACGTAACCCTGACGATGGTTCCGAGCACCGATCGTTGCAGGACGAACCCACGATCGCCATCAATATCACACAGCCCCCTTACCTTACAAGTAGAAGTAGGATTAGAATTACTTAACGCAGGGATATTGACCTTGATGCTATGCTATATAAATCAAGGTCAATATCCACTTGACCATCAATTTTTGTAAAAGCAACAATACCGAAATCCAAAGTACGCAATAAGACTTTTCAAGACAATTGAAAACAATAAGGAAAGTAAGAATAAGGGAGGATTAGTTTCCACCATCTCTAACGTTGATGCTAAAAATAATAAGATAGAAAGAAATGAGCAACTATTATAAATAGCCCACATCTTTTGCCTACGTTTAAATATTTTTGAGGCAATTTGAAGATAACTAGATGCCATCCAAATCAAAAAAAATGGGATGACAATTAACCAAAAAAGTGAATTTTGAAGTAGAAAAGTAGCTGAGTTGATATTTTGGGATGAATCTTTTATAAGCCTAATAAGTATAGACAATATTGGAAGCGCGTGCAATAGCGCAGAATATGATAAAAAATCACTCAAAAGCCAAATAATTCTCTGATTAAAGTTCATATATTTAAAGATAACAGCCATATTTAAAAATACAACGATTATGCTGAAAAGAGATATCAAGTAAGTAGTGTCAACAACATTGAATTTATCTTTAACAATAACAATAAACTGCCCAGCTAAAAAGAATGAGAGTATATTTATGCAACACCAGTAAATACAAAAAAAAGGTGATTTGACATCAAGTTGAAATGTGTCCATTAGTTTAGCCTTTTATTGAAAAGTTTATAGGTCAGCCTGAAATTTCACTTCTTCTCAGATCTGATTTCTCTTTTTAATTCTCTTAAGAATACTGTTAAGATAGTTTTTGCTGCGTCCAACTGACTAAAAGCCTCCTGTATCTTTAATGGATTATTATGAACGCGATTCACTATATCACCGACAACAAATTGTGATGCTGAACGAGTTAATTGATCTGCATAATAATCAATCCACTGTTGTTCATTAGCAAAATTATTTTCTCCTCTAAACCAACTTCCTTGATTAAATACATGACTTCCACCAGTAAAGCTTCCATCTCCTTTTATATCACCTAATCCAATAATCTTGGCAAATGTTGTAAATCTAGAAGCTCTAAGATTTCCTGAAGGCGTATAATAAGACTTAAAAATTTCAGATACAGTTGGCCAGCTATTAACTTTAGACATTTTATCTCTAAAGTAGTATGAAATAACAAGGCCATCAATATTACCCAGTAAATCTTGGTGTTCAGCTTCATCATTAATTACATCTTGGATATCACCTATACGTGTTTTTTCTGGTGAATTAACTAATGTTCTAATAATCCCTCCTAAATCACCAAGCCAAGTTGAATTCTCAATATTACTATCTACTTCTAAAGGCTCCAAGATAGGGGATGATACATTTGAAATTTTCAATAAGTTCATCGGGACAACAGCACTAGGGCGATTAACAGCATCCATAGCAACGAGTGTGTGTCCTATATCAAGATAATTACCATCAACATCTCGAATTTCTTGAGATTTATCAATTTCTGGACGAGAATCTGGTATGAGTACTGCTACTTGTGAGATTCCAGAACCTAAATCGGTTCTTGGTGTTGGCAGCCATTTACCAGAGATAATAGGTTTACCAGATCCATCTCTTTGAAATATTGGAGAAATATTCTTGGTATTTGGAATAATTAATTCATCCCAAAGAAGTCCCCTATAATATAGTTGTCTGAATCTTGTTATCATATCTTTTGTATTTCTGGAATCGAATTGATTGTATGAACTTCTCTTTTCTTCCAATTCCATTAGTTTAATATAATTTTGAATTGTCGTGACACTTTTTATTTCTAAAGGGCCTGCATTGTCAACGGTTTGGCTGTTTGGTGATTTGGCTGTAAATGTCATACTTAATATATTAGGACTCGGTTGAACCACATTACGGAAAACTCCTGCTAAGGGTCGGGTTCTTCTCCTGTCAAGAAAGTCAAATGCTGTAATATTCTGACTTGTTGTATCGCTCGGTACAAATGATTCCGATAATTGAGATTTAAGCTTATTCGAGATAAATGTCAAGTCTTTCTGAGAGGCAGCGTAATATGCATTCTGATAAATGCTGTCAGTTATTAAGAATTCTGAATCTAAGATATCAGCAGTATTGTACTGACTCTGAAGACCTTGATATAAGAAGCCTGTTTCTATAATCTCTTCAATTCTAGAAACCTGTTTAAAATCTGACTTTAGCTTGTCTACGTTTCCTACTATTGTCAGAAGACGTCTTTGATAAGAAAAAGTAGATTTTGCATTAGAGGAACTGGCCTGTAAAAAATTCTCAAGCTGTTGGCTATTGTCAGCACTATTATAAAAACCGCCATTTAGAGCATTGAGAAATAGAGTGCTATTAGATTGATAATTCGCACCTAGTTTCAGATAGCTACCACCCAGATTGACAAGCTCACTCAATACATCCGATCGCAGTACCTCTGCATCCAATAACGGATCATCCACAGCCGCCGCCACTTTCATCAATCGCTGCCCATAGTCCAGATCATCAATATAGTCATGAGTATACCAATAACCAGAACTGCTATGCGTTCCTTCAAATCCACGAATAAACTGACTTAACCCACCCGCCACTTTAACGACATCCTTCTCTAACACCGCTTCCAACCAAGCCCCATCCGCTGCTGCTCCCGTCGGATTCGTCGCACCCACTCGTACCAATTCAAATCCCGTCTCTATCAACTCCCGCAACAGTCCACCATCCCTGACTGCAACAACATTCTGATAGCCATCTCGCCACAGTGGAGCGCTTCTCGTCGCACCATTAATCAATACCTGGGCATTCTCAAACCCTTGAATGAT
>JANMIS010000890.1:0-1509 GCA_031375925.1 Synechococcales cyanobacterium OTE_70_concoct_197_sub | reverse complement strand
CTGTGCTGACCGTGCGCGCGGCATGGGTGCAAACGTTGTCGTTACTGAAATCAACCCTGTGGCAGCGATCGAAGCCGTCATGGATGGTTTCCAAGTGATGGCCATGGATGATGCAGCCAAAATCGGTGACATCTTCATCACTGTTACTGGCAACAAGCACGTCATCCGCAGCAACCACTTCGATGCCATGAAAGACGGCGCAATGGTTTGTAATGCGGGTCACTTTGACATCGAAATCGATCTTGAGTCTCTGAAGAACAAGTCCAATGGTGTCAAAGCCGTTCGTAACTTCACCGAAGAGTACAGCTTGAAAAATGGCAAATCCGTCATCGTCATTGGTGAAGGTCGCCTTGTCAACCTAGCAGCGGCTGAAGGCCATCCTAGTGCTGTGATGGACATGAGCTTTGCTAACCAAGCGTTGTCGGCTGAGTTCCTGGTTCTGAACCAAGGCACGCTTTCCGCTGGTGTGTACTCTGTGCCTAAGAATCTCGACCAAGAAATCGCTCGTCTGAAGCTAGCAGCAATGGGCTTCTCGATCGATTCCTTGACCGAAGACCAAATTGCTTACAGCAACTCTTGGAACACTGGAACATAAGTGTTCCGAAGTCTGATCGTTCAGACTGATTTTGATTGTTTAAGGATTTAGATGCTAATGAGGGCGATCGGTCAGGTAACACTGAAACGATCGCCTTTTTTTATCAGAATTTTCGCCTCACCGAACAACTTGGCACAAGCTAAACTAAAGATAGGATGAGCAATTTGATCGCACCTTAAACCACAGAGGTTGTTATGGTTGCACAGTTAGAGGTTGAAAAGCCAATCGCACCGCCGACGCAACAGACGATCGAAATTGGACAGGTGATATTGATGTTTCCGCTCAAAGTTAATCCAAAGCCTTATATTTGTCAGATTTTGCGCGTGGATTTGGAATCGATTACGTATCCGAAAGCTCGGGAATGTTTTGAGTTTGGCTATTGCGAAAAGAATTTGGGCTTGAAGAAGAAAATGCTAATGCTCCCATCTGAGTAAATGCGATCGGTCACAAATCGTGGACTATAATTAAGGCCAAGAGGAGGCTTTTTGATGTCTCAAAACCAGTGAACTATAATGTTGAAAAACAATTTATTTTCGGTACTAGAACGCTATCCCGATAAGGTGAGTGGTGAGTTAATTTTTTGTGGAACCCGCGTTCCTGTTTCTGCGCTTTTTGAGAATCTTAAGGACGGGGCATCAATCGATCAATTTCTTGATTGGTTTCCTGGTGTTACTCGCGCCCAGGTTGAAGCGTTGTTAGATCATGAGATGTCTGTTTTGGCTGATATTGCATAGCTATGAAGATTCTTTTTGACCAAGGTACTCCAGTCCCTTTACGCCGTTCATTGACAGAGTATACGGTTGATACCGCTTACGATCGGGGTTGGTCAGCTTTTACAAATGGGGATCTGCTGGAGATCGCAGAGAAAAATGGATATGACCTAATGACCACAACGGATCAAAATCTCCATGATT
>JANMIS010000845.1:0-5156 GCA_031375925.1 Synechococcales cyanobacterium OTE_70_concoct_197_sub | reverse complement strand
AGCAGATTCAATATGGATATTTTTTCAAATACCGTCGCCTTAACACGAATGCAGTTTGCTTTGACCGCTATTTTTCATATGCTGTGGCCAACGTTAACGACAGGGATGTCTATTTATTTGGTGATTATGGAAGGGCTATGGCTCAAAACCCGTGATCCAGATTACTACTATCACATTCGGTTTTGGTCACGGCTATTTCTCCTGAACTTTGGAATCGGAGTCGCGACTGGATTGCCCCTAGAGTTTCAGTTTGGGACGAATTGGGGACCTTTTTCTGAAGCAGTCGGTGATTTTTTTGGAAGTATTCTAGGCTTTGAAGCTTCGATGGCATTTATGCTCGAAGCTGGTTTTTTGGGGATCATGATGTTTGGTTGGGGACGAGTATCTCCCATCATTCATTACCTAGCGACGATCATGGTTGCATTTGGTGCAAACCTATCTATTTTCTGGATTGTATCTGCCAACTCGTGGTTACAGACTCCGACTGGGGGCGATATGGTCAATGGGAAATTTATTGTTAGCGACTACTTTGAAGCTATTTTTAATCCATTTATGCTCAAAAGTGTTGCCCATATGTTTCTGGCAACGCTCGAAACATCATTATTTTTGATTGGGGGGATCAGCGCTTGGTACATACTTAAAGGCCGATATCAAACCTTTTTTAGTCGATCGCTCAAGATTGTCATTGCAACTGCGATCGTTGTTACACCGCTCCAAATCTATCTCGGACATCTCAGCGCTGAACAGGTAGCTCAATATCAACCCACAAAACTCGCTGCAAAGGAGGCCAAGAGGGAAAGTAGTCCTGCGGGTCAGCCAGCGCCTTGGAGCCTCTTAGCGATTCCCGATGAAGCTCACAACCGCAACACTTGGGAACTCACCGTGCCCAATGGCCTGGGTTATATCTTGGAATTCCGCAAGAATCTATCGGTACCAGTTCCCGGATTGAATGAATGGGTGAGAGACGATCGGCCCAAGATGGTGGGGCTGGTTTATTACTCATTTCGGGTGATGATTGGAATTGGGTTTTTGTTGGTGGGAGTGATGCTTTGGAGTGCGCTGCAATGGAGTCGGGGCAAACTTGAACCGCTTGAAATTGAATCACAAAAATGGTTGCTGCAGGCATGGATGTTGGTGGCACCTTTGGGCTATGTTGCGATCGAATCTGGCTGGATCGTGCGCTGTGTCGGGCGACAGCCTTGGGTGCTGTACGGCAAGATCCGAACCGCAGATGGCGTGTCTAATTTACCTGCAAGCAATGTTCTGACGACACTCATTCTATTTACGGGAGTCTATTTTATTTTGTTGTTTACAACGCTATATTTCGCCAGTCGAATCATCGGTGAGGGGCCAAATTTATCATTGCCGCTACCTGATGTGAATGGTCAATTTATCATCAATACAGAACCCGCTGAGTCAGTCCCCGATCGTCGTCCCATAGAAGCCCAGCAGTAAGGAGATCTTATGGAAGCGCTATTACGTTTTTTGCCAGAAGTTTGGTTTGTAATTTTAGGATTGTTTTTGTTTCTGTATGTCATTCTCGATGGATTTGATTTGGGAGTAGGAATCCTTTCGTTAAGTAGTTCTGACGAAGAACGCCGTAGTATCCTGATGACGAGTTTGGGAAATATTTGGGATGCTAATGAGACTTGGTTAGTCGTGATGGCGGGGGCATTATTTGGGGCATTTCCGTTGGCTTATGGCACGATTTTGACGGCTTTGTATATGCCTATTTTTATAATGATTTTTGGGCTAATTTTTCGAGCCGTTGCATTTGAATTTCGAGAGCATTCTACAAATAAATCCTTTTGGAATTATGCCTTTGGTATCGGTAGCTTCATTGCAGCACTTGGCCAGGGCTTTGCGCTAGGCAGTGTCATTGAAGGAATTACTGTCGATGCGGCGGGCCATTTTGCGGGTTCGACTTGGGATTGGTTAGACTGGCGATCGATTCTAGTCGCTTTGACTTTGGTTCAAGGCTACGTCTTAATTGGTTCAACTTACTTGATTCTCAAGACAGAAGGGGAATTGCAAAAAATCCATTACCGCACAGCAAAAATAGCAGCCATTACGACATTTATTGGTGCTGTTTTGGTTACGATCGTCACTCCGATCGTATACGAAGCCACAAGAACCCGACTGTTTGCGGCACCCCAAGTTTATATCTTTGCCGCAATTCCGGTGCTTGGAGTACTTCTGATTTGGTTACTGCTGAGAAGCCTCGATCGAGAAGAGGAGACTACGCCGTTTGTTTTAACGCTGCTAATCTTCTTCCTCAGCTTTATTGGGTTGGGACTCATTGTATTTCCCTACGTCATCCCTACTCAGATCACGATTTATCAAGCCGCTGCTTCACCGAGTGCATTGGTTTTTATGTTGACATTTATTGGAGTGCTGATCCCAATCATGTTGTTCTATAACATTTATAATTACATTGTATTCCGAGGTAAAGTGGTTACTCTGGAACCTTTACCGAAAGAGATTAGGAACTGAAGTTCTGAGTAAATCAAAGAATCCATTGGTGACAAGCTGGACGGCGATCGATAAAATCAGAAATCCTAAAATCCGATTTAACGCCCCAAGCCCCGTGGCACCCAGCTTTTCGACCAAAGGTTCTCCTAATCGAAGCGACCAATAAACAATCATTCCCAATAGTACAATTCCCAGACAACAGCCAACATAATCACCCCAATGGTTTGCCTGAGTTGATAGTCCAAGGACAATGCCGATCGCCCCCGGTCCCCCAATGATCGGTACAGCCATCGGCGTAAATGAAATATCTTCCTTGTCTGCTGCGTCCTGCCGCTCACCGATCGTCAGTCGTCGCCTTGCTGTAACCATTTCCCAAGCGGTATGACCCACAATTAATCCCCCCGCAATCCGCAACACACCTAGTGAAAGTCCAAAAAAGCTAAGGATGAGCCGACCAATGAGCAGAAAGGTTAAAAGAACTCCAACAACACTAAGGGCAGTTTTACGAGCCTGTTCTAGACGATAGCTCGGCGTGTTATGAACGGTTAAGCTGTAGAAAATCGGGACGGCACCGATCGGATTTGTAATTGGAAAGAGTGCGATGAACGTTCCAAATGTATAGGAAAGAAAGGATTGCATAGATCTGAAGCGAAGCTCTGAATCTTATTAAATTCTTATTCCTTTATGCCTCAAACCAAAGTTCTCGAACGCCATCTTCGGGAAGCCAAAGGGAAATCTCTTGGATAACATCCTCAGAGAGTTCCTTCTTAGTGGCTGAGAATACGGCCTTTACCGCTTTTTGCCGATCGGCATCTTTATGGCCAATACCTCGCTCAAAACCACTTTCATTTGCTGCCCGAAAGAAGAAACGATCGGAATCTATTTTAAAAATTCCTGGACCTTGCCAAGGTGGACGCACTCGACTTAAGAAAGCAACCAGTGGATTGGTATCTTTCCAAAGGTCTGTCACTTCCATTTGAAGTGCTTTCTCTTTAGTGGGCATCAGTTCTTCGTGCAGTTCATCTGCAACGCGATCGGCGGCCTCAGTCGTCATTAAGTCGCGCATGATTCGAAAGACTACTTCTGTAAAGTCCCTTGCATCATAGGGATCTGCAAAGCCACCTTCGACCATTACTTTTTCTAAAAACGATCGATCTTTTTCAGCAAAAATTGCTCTAGGGTCAGCCGTTTCGGTCGGATCGATCGTGGGTAAATCTTGGTTTAATGCTGGATTTTTCATTAATATTTTACTCTGTGAATTAGGAGATTAATCGAAGCTTGAAAATTCAAATCAACGTATCAATTCTTTTCGCCAGCTCAATATCTAAACTACTGATTCCATCTAGATCATGTGTAAATAAGCTAATAGCTACATGATTATAGGTATTAGTAAGTTCAGGATGATGATCTATCTTTTCGGAAACTAGAAATACTTTAGTCATAAATCCACAAGCATCTACAAAGTTATGGAATTTGAACGATCTGTTTAGCTTTCCATCGATGATTTCCCAATCTGGAAGTTTCGTGACTGCGATCGATAGGTCTTTATCCGCGATTTTTTCTTTTAGCATTTCTATCACCGTTTCTGGGTTATTTTGACTACGATCGTGTTCTACCTTTGCTCTATTTAAAAGCTGCAAATACTAGGCTAGCTTTACAATCATTTTGCCAACATTCTCTCCTTCAAATAAGCCAAGAAATGCATTGACGGCTCGATCGAGTCCCATAATGATCGTTTCTTCATTTCTTAACTTGCCAGATTGGAAATAATTGCCGACTTCCTCCTCAAATTCAGAACGACGATCGAAATGATCCCCAACAATCAACCCCCTCATCGTCAAACGCTGCCGAACAACATTGAACAAGTTAGAAGGTCCAGGCTTTGGATGTTCGGCGTTATAGTCGGAAATGCTTCCGCAAGCAATAATCCGACCATTCAGACGTAATGTAGAAAGAGCGGCCTCCAGCATAGGACCTCCAACATTATCAAAGTAAACATCAATGCCATCTGGCGCAGCTTGATTGAGTTGTTCAATAATAGAACCAGACTTATAATTAAAAGCTGCATCAAACCCACAGTCATTTCGTAAAAAATTGACCTTTTCTTGCGTTCCCGCTGAACCTATGACATAACAACCTCGGAGCTTTGCGAGTTGACCTGCGACATTTCCAACCGCCCCCGCCGCGCCAGAAATAAAGACAATATCTCCAGATTTTACATTGACTAGATTTAGCCCGACCCAAGCGGTCATTCCTGTCATTCCTAAAACACCTAAGTAGGCTGAAAGTGGAATGACATTAGGATTGACCCAATGCAATTCTTTGGGCTTTGCGATCGAATACTCTCGCCAACCCAGATTAGAAGTGACGATATCACCTAGCTTAAAATTTTTAGCATTGGATTCGATCACTTCACCGATCGCACCGCCACTCATCGGTTGATCCAACTCAAAAGGTGAAATATAGGAAGCTCCGTCATTCATTCGCCCACGCATATATGGGTCAACGGAGATGTAGAGGTTACGAATTAGAACCTCTTGATCCGCGATCGGTCTTATTTCAGTCTGTACAATTGAGAAATTGTCTGCGATCGGCATACCCTTGGGCCGGGAAACCAAATGAATTTCACGATTGATAATCTCATGCGATCGGCTTTCGTGAGTCATGATTTCTGGAATATCAAC
>JANMIS010000800.1:0-1300 GCA_031375925.1 Synechococcales cyanobacterium OTE_70_concoct_197_sub | reverse complement strand
GAAACAAGTGGTTGCAACGGGAACGATTGAAGATCATGCCGTAGTCAAAGCGATGGTCGGACAGATGGATCGCCCGATGTTGGCAAATGCAGAAAAGCAAATTCGCACTTTCGACACAAAGAGAGTTGCGTCTGCCTACTTGTTGCCCGTTTTGCAAAAAATCTGGCCGGATATGGAGTTCTCTTCGGATGCTGCGAACAATCGCGTGATTGCCTCAGGCACTGTCAAGCAACTAGCAGATGTCGGTGCAGCGATGGACCGACTCGTTGCTTCCCCTGACGGTAGCTTGCAAACGGTAAAGACCTATGCCGTTCCTTCAGGGGATATGTCGACGTTGCCGGTAATTTTGGGGCAGATCGCACCACAGGCCATCCTCAGTAGCGATCTACCATCGCGAACCGTTACCGTGTGGGCGAATGACGAACAGCATACGCGAGTAGCGCAGGCCATCGAGCAGATTTCGCGTGTTGCCCAGAATGCGAAGAAGCCAATGACATACCGTGTGAGCCCTGTACATGCGATTGCGGTTCAAGCCGCAATTCCAACGCTTGTTCCGTCCGCAAGTGCTGCGGTGATAGGGACGACGGGCCAAATAGTTGTCGTGGGCTCCGACGATCAACAGCGTCGTGTTGCTGAGATTATCGAGATGTTGTCCAAAGAACTTGACCAATCCAATCGCTTGGTCAAGGTTTATTCGATTGATCCCGATCAAGTGGATCAAACGACATTGCTCAATGCACTTCAGGGTACGACGCCAACTCATGTCCGGTTAGAGTCCAGTCTGTTGACTCACACGATCATGGTAGTGGGGACATTCGACGAAGTGGAGGCGGTCGGAAAGAGAATCAACGATCTTCAAACCGAGCTTCCCGCCCCAACCAAGAAGTCGACTCGCAAGGTCCAGCTCAATACGACCGATGTGACAACGCTACTTTCTATCCTGAAAGGAGCGCATCCAACTGCTGGTTTTGTTTCGGATCCTCTTCAACAGTCGCTGGTGATTACCGCCAACGACAAGGAACATGAAGCGATCGGCAGTCTGATCCAAACGTACGATTTACCCCGCGCCCCCATTTTCTATGCGTTGCGCACTCGCACGAGCACCTCGGTAACGACTTCACTGAAGACCCTGTATCCAAGCGCGACATTGACGCTGGATGCCGCGGCAAGTCGCATCATGGTCGTCGCTGATTCCAATTCGCAAAAACGCATTGCCGAGTCGATCAAGGTGTTAGAGGAGGGGCTCGATACCGGTGAAAAGGGAGTCCGCATCTTTAAGCTAGACCCCGAAAAGAACGAC
>JANMIS010000778.1:0-1991 GCA_031375925.1 Synechococcales cyanobacterium OTE_70_concoct_197_sub | reverse complement strand
GTCATTTAACGGGAACGCTGTGATCGGCCCGGTCGTGTGTGTGATGTTGAAGTTGGTGGCAAGTTGGGTGTTGATTTGAAGTCGGACATCCAATGAACTGTTGTCGGTGAGTTTGCGCTCGAGGCCAAACGTCCATGTGTTGATGTCTAGACTATTCCGACCACCCGTTGGAGTGAAGCCCAGGACTTCAATATCCGTGGCATTGTGGAAATGGCGATAGTTGACGTAGAAGCGATCGGTTACGAAGGGGCTATTGTTCTCTGCAATATTGATTCGGCTGCCACCAAATGATGGGTGGCCGATACGAACAGCGGGACCTCCGGTTTGAAATCCGCTGACATTCGCATTTGGAAACCCTCCAAGCTGAAAAACGCCGCCACCGCCGCTGGGTGTATCACCCATCATGTAGGGAACATCGGATAGGCTGGAAAACCGACTCTTCTGCGGTGGCTTGGGCGCAGCCAAAGCAACAGGCCGAGCGGGACCATTCGGGTTGGTTGTTGGTTGTGCGCTAGGTGCTGTGGTCTGCGTGCTTGGGTTGGCGGCAGGAGACGGGGTTTGAGCAAAGACGCTTTGTCCTGCTGTAGTAAAAACTGCTGCGTTAAAGAGAGCCCGATTGAATCGTCGCAAGGACATGATAATGAATCGCTAGCGTTAAACAAATTACTACCGTTTTAACCATTATCAAGGTTATCGACGTGCACCATTGGACCGTCACAATTAAACTAGGCAGTATTGGGAAAGTAGGCGAAAAAGTGACGCGACCGGAATTGATAGCAATCTGCTGAACTAGTCGCAGCCCGGCATGGCTCGATCACGGTTGCCTTCGAGAGACCGTGTTGTGTCTAACCAAGGTGTGAGCTGATGATAGGCTAGCATCGGCTTGGTAATAAGATGCGTTAGCCCTGAGGATTGCGATTGAAGTTTTGGTATGGTAGTCGGACACTTGAGACGATGAACTGATCGGCTCTTATTGCGGTTGGTGCTTGGAAACCGACTTGAGCTCCGACGGTTACCACGTCGTCTTGATCGACTCCGTCACCACTCACTCCTAACCCGCCAACTAAGCCTCTGCCACCGGCCACATCATCGTAAAGCGGGGAGCTTCCTGGAAAGAAAACGATTCCGTTCTGTCGCTTAACATTTCTTGGGTCACGAAAGTTTCGCGAGGCATTGAACGAGTCGAATGAAAGAACGGTGGCCGTGTTCGAGGCGTACACGGATGCAGGCAATGCGGCGCCAGTGTTTTCAGCCGTCAATGGATTGATCCCTGGCATCGTTAGGCTGCTGAAGTCGCCGGCTGGAGTCCCCGCAGGTGCACCGGAAGGGTATCGTGGCAGTGCTAGAAAACGGAACGTGCGATTCGTAAGTGCTGTGCGAGTTGGTATATCAAAGACCCCATTGTTGTCTTGATCAATTCGGTCTGCTGAAACAAGCGATGTCCCCGCGTAATAGCCAGTGTTTCTCGACTTGGCAACCGCAACATCCACGGAGAATATGGTTGCATCTGGCATTCGATATAGAGCAAGCACTTCGCCAGCGGAGTCTGCAACGGATAGCACCATTCTGGTGCGGGCGCCGGGCCTGAAATTACTATCGAGTCGAATCGCGGCGCGTGTCTTCTCTGCTTCCGCAATACCGTTCTGAATGATCCGTTCGACTTCGGCATTGGTAAACTGTGGGTCTACTGCCGATCCATGCGGAGTGACCAACCATCCATCGGGAACGCTCTGTCCCGATTGCGAGAGTGCGTTGGCCGGGTTAATGCGTTGATTGGTTCCCGAGTTAGCTCCTCGTCCACCTTGATTTGCTCGACCCACTTGTAGCAGTCTTTGAGTACCTGTTACCGCATTTTCTCGCGTCGGATGCGGTCCGAAGATTTCAAGAGTGATGCCCACGAGATCAATGCGTCCGTTTGGCATTCCAAATGGTCCGCGAGGCGGGGCTGTGCCCTCGAACTCCGTGACCGGAGTTGCGCCTGGGCCAACGAC
>JANMIS010000775.1:0-14284 GCA_031375925.1 Synechococcales cyanobacterium OTE_70_concoct_197_sub | reverse complement strand
CTCGTTGGCGAAAATGGCGCGGGTAAAACAACCCTTGGAAAATTGCTAGCGAGACTCTACGATCCATCATCTGGCAACATTGAATGGAACGGCATAGACTATAAAGATGCATCACTAGATGAACTCCGATCGCGCATCGCGGTTGTCATGCAAGACTATGCTCGTTTCCCCGCCACTGCCCGCGAAAACGTGGGCTGGGGATATCTCCCAAAACTGAATGAAGACGGAGCCTTAGCGCAAGTTCTGACAGAAGCGGGCATTAATCATGTCGTCATGGGACTCGATCAAGGGCTAGAAACACCCCTAGGAAAGCAACTGGAAAAAGGGGTGGACCTGTCCGGTGGGCAATGGCAACGCATGGCAATTGCCCGCGCGCTGCTACGCCTCGGCACGTCAGAACTCGTTATTTTTGATGAGCCGACCGCAGCGCTAGATCCCAAAAATGAACATGAGATCTATGAAATCTTCCGCACGATCGCCCGTGGTCGTATGACCATTGTAATTAGTCACCGACTATCCCTAGCCCGTATCGCCGATCGGATCATTGTGTTAGAACAGGGTGCAATTCTTGAAGAGGGCAACCATGCGGAATTGATTGAACACAATGGCCGCTACGCAGAGATGTTTATGCGTCAGGCTCAAAGTTATATTAATTAGTTATATTAATTAATGTGTATCAGCGATCGGCTCTACGAGGGTAAGCGTAAAAGGCCCCTCCGTAAAATTGCGGAATCCAAATATGGCTGATGTATGAAGTAAGGAGGGCGATCGTAAAGCCTGCATAAAATTGCAGTGTCTTTCCTATCTTCCTAATACCCTGCTGAACTCTAGCCCCCTGAAACTCATGAACTCACTCATCTCTATTCCGACAAACTCCACCTTTGCGACAGTCTTGGAAGGTCTGCTGGATGCTGTTTTAATTTCTGATGTTCAAGGCGAAGTGCTCTACACAAATCTATCTGCCCAAAAAATATGTAATCAACTCAACTTAGCTCACCTCAAAAGCCACGCGATCTGGAGTATTTGCGAGTTACTTAAGTCTTATGTCGATCGCTCTTTGGTTTTAGAATCAGAGCTAGCGATCGGCGAAACCCAATATCGGATTCGAGTGCAATGGCTCAACGCTGAAGCCCAAGATAATCGCCTCATTGTTCGCTTTGAAAGTCAACAGCATTCCCTGCGCTGCGGAGCGATTATTGAATGTCAATGTCTGGGATTAACACACCGAGAGTCAGAAGTTTGGGAACTGCGCTGTCAAGGTCACTCGCGACGTGCGATTGCGGACCAGCTTTATATTTCGATCGATACCGTCAAAAAGCATTTGGCCAATATTCAAACAAAACGACAAAATCATTTAAATCAATCTAACTAAATCTAAATCAAGATCTCAAAGTATGCTTCATCGGACGTCTAGCAGGCTTAACTTATGAAAATTGTTTTTAAATTCATCTTTCAATGAGGGCTGAAAGACTGACGATCGATTTTGTGAGATACATCCAATGATAGAGAGTAAAGAAGCATCCTTTTTCTTAAGTTTGTTACGGCATTGAGATTATTTCTAATGCGCTTTAGCTGAATTCGACCTCTACTCGAAATTCAGCTCATTGACTCACCTAGATCGCTCAAAACACCGTTCCACAGGAGCACTATGACTAAAATCAATCCTTCCGTGCCATCGTCTGAAGCCAATGACAGCCAAGTCAACGAGCATACAAAAGACCGTAACCTTGAGCAATATCGCACGGCCCCGACCGAACTTTTGACGACCGATGATGGGCATTTAGTCAGCAGCACCGATGATTCACTCAAAGCCGGAGGACGTGGCCCGACGCTGCTCGAAGATTTTCATTTTCAAGAAAAACTCTCTAATTTCGATCGAGAGCGGATTCCAGAGCGAGTGGTTCATGCACGCGGGTCAGGCGCTCACGGCTATTTTCAACCCTACGAGTCCCAAGCTGGACGCACCAAGGCTAAGTTTTTGCAAAATGCAGAAACCAAAACACCTGTATTTGTAAGATTCTCAACAGTGGGTGGTTCGAGAGGTTCAGCTGACGCCGTGCGGGATGTCCGTGGCTTCTCGGTGAAGTTCTACACAGAAGACGGAAACTACGACATCGTAGGCAACAACATTCCCGTTTTCTTTATTCAAGACGCAATTAAGTTCCCGGATATTGCGCATGCAGTCAAACCTGAACCCGATAGCGAAATGCCCCAAGCTTCCACCGCCCATCCAAGCTTCTGGGACTTTATTTCGCTAGTTCCTGAATCGATGCATATGATTATGTGGCTACTGTCCGATCGCACCCTGCCGCGCAATTTTCGGACAATGCAAGGGTTTGGGGTTCATACATTTCGTTGGATCAATGAACAGGGAGAATCAAGGTTTGTTAAATACCACTGGAAACCCTTAGCAGGCGTTCATTCCAATGTTTTTGATGAAGCTCAAAAAATTGCAGGCAAAGATCCAGATTTTCATCGTCGAGATCTATGGGAATCGATCGAAAAAGGGCATTATCCAGAGTATGAGTTAGGTGTACAAATCATTGAAGAAGCGGATGAATCGAGCTTTGATTTTGATATTCTAGACTCGACTAAACTGATTCCCGAAGAGCTAGTTCCGGTACAGCCGATCGGAAAAATGGTGTTAAATCGCAATCCAGATAACTTCTTCGCAGAAACCGAACAAGTTGCATTCCGTCCCTCGAATGTAGTGTCAGGCATTGATTTTAGCGATGATCCACTCTTGCAAGGTCGGTTGTTTTCCTATCACGATAGCCAACTGCATCGCTTAGGCAGTCCCAACTTTATCCATTTGCCCATTAATCGCCCAGTTTGTCCCTTTGGCAACCATACCCAAGATGGGAGAATGCAGATGGAGATCAAGACGAGTAAGGTGAACTATTCTCCTAATAGTCTTGGCAACAATCAACCCACGCCTGCAACGGAAGAACAAGGCGGATTTGTGCATAATCCAACGAGGGTCGAAGGTCACAAAGTCAGGGAACGCAGTCCGAGTTTTTCGGATCATTTTAGTCAGGCGACATTATTCTGGAACAGTTTGTCGTCTGTTGAAAAAGATCATTTAGTCGAAGCCGCTCATTTTGAACTCGGTAAAGTAAAGAACAGCGATGTCAAGCAACGAATGCTAGAACGTTTTAGCCAGGTCGATACTCAACTCGCGACCCGGATTGCCGAAGGTCTAGGAATGGCTGCGCCAGCGAAATCTAAAGTTGCTAATCACGGCAAAAAGTCGGCTGCCCTTAGCCAAGAGAATACAATCAAAACGGTTCAAGGTCGTAAGGTTGCCATTCTTGCGGCGAATGGTGTAGATGGATCGCAGTTGAGAGTGCTGAAGCAATCACTTAATCTTTTAGGCATTGGCGCTGAAGTGGTTTCAAAATTTGGGGGTGAAATTCAGAGTGCAGACGGTGATGCGATCGAAGTTGACCAGACTTTTCTAACGACAACTTCGGTTTTGTATGATGCCGTCTATGTACCGGGAGGCACTCAAAGTATTACTGCTTTAAATGCCTACGGAGAAGCCAAGGATTTTGTCCATGAAGCATTCAAACACTTTAAACCGATCGCAGCTTTAGCCGAGGGCATTGATTTGTTAAAACACTCAAACCTTAAAGACATTAATCTCAATTTAACTAAGGGCGAAATAGGAAATCAACTTGGAGTTGTGACTAACCCCGACCCATCAAAGATAGAACCTTTTACTAAGGCTTTTCTCCAAGCGATCAAGGAGCATCGTCACTGGACCCGATCGCTTTGATGAACCGATCGTTTCTTTTCTAAATACTGCTGGTGATCTTCTGTCGCCAGCCAGTAGTCCGACGCTGGACAGATATCAGTGACGATCGGTTTTGTATATTTTCCAGATTGATCTAAGCGTTGCTTACTTCGTTGAGCTTGGCGTTGCTGTTCGGGGCTATGGTAGAAGATCACCGATCGATACTGTTCCCCCCGATCGGCCCCTTGACGGTTGAGACTGCTCGGATCATGCATATCCCAAAAAGCCTCCAGCAATGCATCGTACCCAATTTGATTAGCTTCAAACTGCACTTGGGCAACTTCGGCATGACCCGTAATCCGGGAAACAACATCCAAATAACAGGGATTTTCAAAATGGCCGCCCATGTATCCGACGGATGTTTCGACTACGCCGGGGAGCGATCGAAACCGATCTTCAATTTTCCAAAAACATCCGCCACCAAACGTAGCAATTTCTAATTGAATAGAATCCATGACCCGTTCCTATAAAAATCTCCCAAGTCCTAAGACTATGGGAGAAATAACCTAAACAAATTCAATCCTTTTAGATTGGTTTTACCCACCTAGAAAAATTCTAGCTTCCTGCAACCGAGAAGGTCAGCGACACTGACACCTCAGGGTGAAGCTTGAGCGTGGCGGTGTATTCACCAATGCTCTTCACTTCAGGAACTTCAAGATCGCGACGATCGATTTCAACATTCACAGCCGCCTTAATCGCATCTGCAATATCTTGGCTCGTCACCGTTCCGAAGATCGCTTCATTTTCGCCCACAGGCTTAACGATCGACAGCGTACCTGCTTTTTCCAGAGTTTCTTTCTGGGTGAGAGCAACTGCCTTCAGTTCGGCTAAGCGCTGACGCTCTAGTTCCTTGCGGCGCTCCACCTGCTTCATCACACCGGGCGTTACCGTTGTTGCGAAAGATTGGGGGAATAGAAAGTTGCGGGCGTAGCCAGGAGCCACCGTCACCACGTCGCCTAATTTGCCCAGTTTGCTCACGTCCTTAGTTAGGACGACTTGAACCTGTTTTGCCATGATCGTTTTGTTTCCCTTAAGAATTTCCGTCAATGCTAGCGGAAATTTTCACTCAGCGTAATTTACGCAGCCAGCTTAGATTTACGCAGCCAAAGGTCAAATGATACCAGAACTTTGTCACAAGGCAAAGCGTTTTGGAGATGGACCGCCGGGGAACCGATCGTTATTGTTCTGGGCCACCTCGGAAAGAATTCCGAGGCTCATAGCGAAAACCCGGTGAAACCGGTTGAAGATTGGATTTAAGAATTATAGATTTATATCTAACTAGAAGGGTTAGAAATATTCTCTACAACCCTTTATGGGTTTGGGCTATGAGCCTCGGAATTCATTCCGAGGCGGACTGAGCAATCACGTCTAAAACTTGAGATTACCGTCAAAGCGAATCTCAGGTTTGCCGTTGCTGAAGCCAATGCGGGACGTGAAGCCTGTGCGCCCCGGTCCACTGAGGTTTTGTAAAATCACGCCGTAGCTACTGCCGATCGTGCGGTTACTATTCAAAAGTCCCGTCGAAAAATTTTGTAAATAAACCCCCGTAGACCAAATCGGACTCACAGGCAAAACCGTCTCCAATGTCCCATAGAGCCTCGTGCTCATGTCCACCGCGCCCGTCACCGTCATCCCATTTTGAAAACTCATCTGACTGCGCCCGAAAAGAACAGGTTCGATCGCAGTCCCAGTATGAGACAGCAGCGCACCGCCTGTTAGCGCGATCGTCAGGGGCACCGTTTGTCGCAGATAGCTATAGCTAGCAGTGATCGTGCTGGGATTACTGGAATTGCTGGCACTGTTGAGCAATAGCATCAGGCTGGGGTTTGAAACCACGATCGCGCTGATTTTTTTGTCCTTGTCTAAAACCACTCGGGCTGATTCCCAGTTGAGTAACGCCTGAGTATAAAGTCCAAACCTCGGTTCAAGCTTTCCATAGTCCGCCCGCCGCACGTTTGGGGCAAGCTGAGCGGCAAAGTTTCCCCAGAGTCCAGCATGGTAGCTGTAATTAAAATTGCCTTTGGATCCGGTGAGAACAGCCTCGATCGTAGGCAAATAAGCATCCCCTTCATAGCGCCGAATATTCGTTGTCGCGACACCGATTTGCGATAGCTCTAGCCGATTGAACGCGGTCGTAAAGCTCCGAATCGCAACGGGCAACACCGCACCTTCCGTATTTGGAACCTGATCGCCAATCTCTAGCTGACGACTGCCATCTGCCGTGGTGATGATCACTTTGACGCTGGAGTTACGGGCGGCGTTGCTGACGATCGGCGGCAGATTGTCATTAAAAATCGGATTGCCAATAAAAGTCAGCGGGCCGAAGGTTTGATTGGAAAGTTTTAGTTTTGAAATGAAGGTGTTGCCCTCGGTCCATTTTTGGTCTAGCTGAGTGACGTTGATTCGTCGTAGATGATTGCCCACTCTGAGTTGAAATAGGGCATTGCGATCGGGATAAATCGGCGTAGGAAACGTAATCGAACCGGACAGATCATCAATGCCACTCGTTCGATTCGCCAGCATTAAGGTGCGATCGAGGCGTTGATTAATTTGTTTGCGTTCTTCGGGTGTGGTGGTCGATCGCAGCAGCGTAAATGGCTCCTCGCGCTTGGCCCGCACCTTCGCTTCCCACAGACTTTTCTCCAGTCGATAGGGCTTAATCCATTCAAAGATCCCGCCCAAAAGACGACCAATGGTGGCGTTAGCGGACTCGCCTTCGTTGAAATTTTGACGATCGAAGGAATAGGACAGCGACAGGCCAGGATTTGAAAAAATGTTGGTGTAGGTGGCTTGGCGAGGCTCACGATCGTATTGCAGCAGCGTGCGATTGTGGGGGCGATTTAGGAAAAAACTCGTCCATTCGCGGGTTTGAATCGTCTGCGTGGTGCTCAGGATTTTAGGTTCCCGCAATCCGAGAGACACCCAATGGAGGGAGTTGAGGTAACTCAGTTGTCGGGTGTCCCGATCGAGGAAGGGATTAATCAACACATTCAGCAGGTCCAAATTGTCAAACTGACTCGCCTGCGCAACCTTAACGCCCGGAATCGAAGTCACCTCAGGCTTAAATTCAAAGCCCAGTCCCGTAATCGGATTCCCAAACTTAATCCCCGCCCGCCCCAAAATCCCCGCCGGAATGACCGCTCCAACAAAGAGTCCTTCTCCTTCAAGTAAGGCTTGCAGATTATTCGTTGGGAAGGCTTGGAGAATATAGGGTGAAGTGCCCAGGCCCAAGTTTTCAAACAGTGCGCCACCGCCGGAAGGGCTATAGGTGGATCCGGTGCCGATGCGAGGAATGGTGGTGATGCGGCGGCTCGGCGTTGCGTTGCTTTGAGTATTGCCGCTGTTGAGAGCGATCGTGGGCGCTGGGGTACCGTCGGGGTTGGTCGCTTCGCCTGCAATCGATAAAATGCTAGCGGTGTTAAGTTCCTCTCGGGAAATCAAATCTTGGAAGCTTTGGGGAATGACCCAAGCCGCTTGCAGCCCCCAGAGCGGCTGCGTGGCTTGAATTCGTTGCTGCACTTCAATGTCTGTTTCGAGACCACTCTGCCGGATGCCGCCTTCCCAGCCCAAGGTTTCGATGACAATGCGATTACCAGGAAGCACCCAATAAAGCTGATCGTCCGGTTTAAATCGGTGCAACGTAAAGTCTTGAAGTCGCCCCGATCGCCCTTGAGTGTTGATATTAAAGCGGGTTTGGTGGTTTTGATGCAGGGTGAAGTTGGGGGCGTTAGGGGTCCGATCGCCCAGGGGATTGGATAGCGCAGGATAGCGCTGAGTGGTTTTGTTCAGCGCGTCGAGGAGGGCACGCCGATCGATGCTCTTGGGTGGGGCTTCGAGATCGGGTTTGGGTTGGAGAGTGTCGGGATTGGGGACTGGGGGAGCGATGGGTGCAATTGTAGGTGCAACGATCGGAGGCTGGGCGCTGGGGGGAAGCGGAAGTTGAGCGAGAAACATGGGTTTTGAGGGCGTTTTTGAGTGGCTGGGGGAGAGCCAAGGAATTTAATCGTGAAAAAACAAAAAAGCACTCCTTAGAGTGCCCTAAAAACAGAAAAATAACGGTTAGGTGATTTCTAACAATGAACTTACCTACTCGATCGGCTTCGCTTGCAATCCACCTTGGACTGAAGTCGCAAGGCTCATAGCGAAAACCTGTTGAAACAGGTTGAAGATTTAGATTTCCCAGTCTCTTAGTCCGTTTCAACGGACTTTCGCTATGAGCCTCGGAATTTATTCCGAGGTGGTACAACAACGAAGCGAGGTAGATTTATTGTTGGAAATCGCCTCAGAAATGATTTGAGGGATTCAAACATCCCCTAGGTCTGGATTATTCCAATCCGTTGGCACCTCCGCTGCTTTTAGGATGGCAGTGTATCGATCGAGTCCAAGCTGTGTGGTGGTGTCGATGCCGCCCAAGGTCGAAATAACTTTGTCTTTGAGGGATGCGTTACTAGCAGGCGTCGTCGTCGTTGCAACCACGTCACCGCCTGCTAGGGTCATCCCTAAAGGTGCACCATTAGCACCACCGGGAATCACATTAACGGTGACGTTTCCCGTAAAGTTGTAACCTGAGGGAGCGACCTTTTCTGCCGAGATGGAAGTAGAGAAGCCTGCGGGCGTGGTGTAGCTGACGGCACCGCTGACGGATGCGTTGCCGTCAGCAAAGGCTGGAGCAGCGGCGATCACGATCGCAACACCGACGCTGGTTTGCATCAAAGCTTTAGTCAGTTGATTAACAGCGGAAAATTTCATAATGAATGCTTGAGTGGTAAATAAAGTAACAAGTTGAGTGAAATAACTGACTAGCTACAAGTTTCGATCAGTCGATCGGTCGATTTCCATCGGTAATTCCTGATGTGACCGCTCACTGAATATCTATGATCAAGCCGTCCTTCATCGTCCGGAGGTTTACTTAAACCTGGACTTCTAGGTGTTAAAAATTACGCTAATCCACTTAATTCAGAGGAAATGTGTCAAAATGCCACGTTTCACGCCGAGATCTTTGAGTCTGTCAGGCGGCTATCTCGTAGGTTGGCTGGGTACTCTTAAAACGTTGGCCGGAGAAAACAGAAGGATTGGGAGACATGGGCCGATCGCATCAGGTAAGCGCGCTACTCGTGGCAGGAATAATCTGGAACCCTGCGCCGCTGCTTCATGCCGCAGAGTCTACTCAACCGCCAGAAGCAGCTAAGCCAGCGGCCACGATTCAACGCTTTAAAGTGGTGGGCAGTACCGTTTTTCAACCTTGGGAACTGGATAATGTGACGCAGCCGTTTGAGACCCAGGCGCTGACGATCGAGACCCTACAGCAAGCAGCGGATGCCGTGACTCGCTACTACCTAGACCACGGTTATCTCACGTCCCGCGCTGTTCTCGGGAATCAAACCTTGGAAAATGGCACCGCGACAATTCAAGTGGTGGAGGGATCTTTAGAATCTCTAACAATCAAAGGCACGCGCCGGGTAGGGCAAGACTATGTGCGCGATCGGATTGCCCAGGCAGGACTGAATCCACTCAATCAAGAGAATTTGGAATACCAACTTCGGCTGCTGCGGGGCGATCCACTGTTTAGTAATGTCGAGGCGACGCTTCAAGAGGGCACGCAGCCCGGTCAGAGTACCCTAGCGCTAACTGTGCGAGAAGCGCCCATGATTACGGGCCTAGCCTCACTGGATAACTACGGCTCAAAACCTGTCGGCGCGCAGCAGTTAGGACTGGCGCTGGGATCTGGAAATCTTACAGGCAAAGGGGATTCGCTGGCCTTAAATGTGATCCGATCGGCCACCGGGGGAAATTCTTCACTACAACTCAGCTATCAATATCCGCTCAATCCCAGTCAAGGAATACTGTCACTCAGGGTCGCTAATACAGACTACCGAGTGACGTTGCCGGAGTTAGCTGAATTGGGAATTACGGGAAAATCGCGCCTATATGAGATATCGCTGCGACAGCCGATCGCCCGATCGGTGCAGTCGGAGGTAGCGCTTTCGGTGGCGCTGATGCGGCGATCGGGTTCGGCATTGGTGGGGGACATTTTAACTGCGTCGAGTGAGACCACAAGGCTGCGGTTTGGTCAAGATTGGTTGAAGCGCGATTCGGTGGGCTACTGGATTGCAAATTCGCAGTTTGATCTCGGAATGGTAAGCGGTGATCAATCGGGGCAATTTGTGGCTTGGTCTGGGGACTTGCAGCGGGTACGATCGCTCAGCAAAAATCAGCAACTCATTACCCATTTGGGCTGGCAATTTTCTCCCGATACGCTGCCTGCAACTCAGAAGTTTAATCTAGGCGGATCGCAAACTCTGCGGGGGCTGCCGTCGGGAGTGATTAATGGAGACAATGGGATTGCTTTTTCTATTGAGAACCGTGTGACGGTCATGCGAAAAAAATCAGGCTCAGCGCTACTGCAACTTTCGCCCTATTTAGAGATGGGCACGGTGTGGAATCAAGCAAATCTAGGACAGTCCGATCCCCTAGGATTACTGGGGACAGCAGGGCTGGGAATCAGTTGGCAACCAACAGGCAATTGGTTGATGCGGATGGATGTGGCGATGCCTGTATGGGGGACGATCAAAGAAGGAATGAACTTTTATCTAAGTACGAGCTATCGGTTCTAAGGCATGGGTCGCATTTGCTTCAATCGGCTGCTAACGGTATTCGATCGTAGCGACCTATGCCCGCGTAATATTCGATACTAGATCGCTACAAACATCGATTTTTAGCTCATCGCTATCGGGGAAATTTATCAGAAGGAACAGTCGATCGCTTACTCGTATCACCGTTGCTAGATTTAGCTGGGTTGTATGAGCCTGATTTTGATTGAAGAAAAAGCTACGAGAATTGACATGGAAACCGCGATTCCACAAGCTTTAACATACATGGTAGGGAGTCCAGATTTAGAACAACCTGTCTATGGGCTAGTCACAAATGGACACAATTTTGCATTTTTGAAATTACAACAGCGCAATCAAAAAGAATATGCAATTTCTGATACTTTTTCCCTCCGATCGCGTCACAATCACCTCTATGAAGTCTTGCAAGTAATCAAAAAAATTTGCAGTGGATTACATCATGAAAACTAATCATCAAGGTTTTCAATAGGACACGATCGTCTCAGCCATTCAACAAATCCCTCTGTTCACCAGGATAAAACTGTCGATCGAGGGTTTGCGAAGAAATCGTATATGTTGTGTTGATTTTATATTTTGGGTCATGTCATTTATCTGTGTATAGTAATTTTATAGGGGTTGATATTAGCCTCAGTAAGCTTATTGATGAACTTGGTTTCTGACAAAGAGGTTTTCTGCACTCAGAAAAACGGTCGGTATTCCTAAAGACACACTTCCGATCGTCTCAGTCGCCCAGGGATAATTCAGCACATTGACGATCGCTGAAAAAAGCACTGATGCAATTACAAACCAAGGTGCGATCGTAATAAAGTTTCGGTGCCAAGCGGGTTTATCGCGGAGTCTTGCTTCAGACTGCTGTACAGATTGATGCCAAAATGGAAAGGTCGTCAGTACAGCACAAAGATATAGAAGTCCTGCGGATACTAATAGGCTAATCTTGGCGTTCTGAGTCAAGGCAGGGTACTGAAGGGCGATCGTGGTTAGGCAGATTCCCGTCGCTAGATATAGGAGCGTAAAAAATGTAAATCGTTTCATGACGTATTCTCATTTTTAGGCAGAGTGGTAATTTATTCTTCTTTATGACACAGCAATAAATAGGTTTTATTGCTGTGTCACTTGGGTGTTGTAAAGTTACTTGGCAGGCAGGTCGCATCGAATCGCTTTTACGTTTCGTAGATAGGTAAGCGTTGCTTCATGACCTGCTGGACAAAAGACGTATACATGGTCCTTTGGACGACTGATCATTAACCGATAAGCCGACCCAGTGCCGTCCGGCCCTGTGATAATGTCAATGCGAGGAATAACTTGGGGTGAGATTTGAGCTACGATCGGACTCTGAAACAATAGCATCAGAGCAAATCCTAGCCCTAGAATGCCAATGGGTGCAAGCAGTTTGAAAAATTTACGAGCAGTACGTTTCATCATCGAAATGATCTCCAATTGTGAATTTTAAATGGATTGATATTTTGAACTTCTTGATTCAAGTGCTTTATGAAGTCTTTCTAGAATAGAATTCTCGCGCTTGAGCAAGGAGTTGCTCTTCAGTCAAATGTTGTTCATTCACTACGATCGCCCCTACGATTCTTTTAGCAATATCAGGATGATTTTGACTGAGTTCGTCTACTAGATAATCCATGGCACTACTCGCTCCCGTTGAGCTACCAAAGATTAAAATCTGATTGGCATTCTTTAGAGATTGAGCGATCGATTCATAGAAAGATTTCAGTTCAGGTTGACGTTGACCATCTGCTTCATCATTCACAATATGCAAATGTCGTCTTGTCCCATCTGGGTCGTAGGGCTTAATACTCTCTGGTACTGAATCTCGCAGTTCTGTTTTGTAGATGAGAGCCTCATGGTGATCGATCGTGACTAAGAAATGAGTGCCATCTTCAGTGGGAATCGGCAGTTCGGGCACGGCAGAACGCTCTAAAAATTGCCGAATTTGCATCACTCCTTTGGTGTCAGATAAATCTTTGTGTTTGGGAGGATGGAAGATTAACACCTCACCATGCCTGGTGAATTTGACATTACCGTTATGCTCCTCAGTGACTTCAGCTATGGTATCCAACATTGATCGCACATCATGCCATTTAAGATTGTGGGCGATCGGATGCTGAAAAATTGCTTTATAAGTGGCTTGATGAACCTTAGACATTGAGATATCCATTAACTTTCCCTATTGGTTTCTATTTGTGATGTTCGATCGATTTTTAAATTCGCCTGCAAAGTTGAGTGCGATTAAGGCGATCGCAAGTCCCCAGCCCGTCATCGCAATTAAAGGTGTGCTTGCTTGACGAATAGCAATTGCGACCAATGCCCAGACAATGACCAACACATAGGCCGTATCACGACGTTGAATACCAACCACAGCCGCGATCACACCTGCTGTCATCATCACTACCACCGTCCACACACTCGGTGCAATCCCCCAAGCGTCCCACTTAATGCTGTATAGTCCGATCGCTACATTCACAATTGTCGCAACGCTAATCCAGCCGAGATAGACCGAAATCGGTAGATGAATAAACCAGCGTTCTTGCTTTGAAACCCGCGTCTGTCCGATTTCCAATTGCTGATACATCATCATCAGCGGCACCAAAATCCCCAACATGGCGATGTTAGATAATAGGAATAACCGGGAAAGAAACAGGTAAATCCAGATGCATTGAGCAATACAGGCGATCGTCAGCAGATAACCACTATGACGTAACCGAGGATTTTCTCGCTGAGACGGCTGGACTTGGTAAATACCAAAAGCAATTAACCCAATATAAATCAATCCCCAAATTGCAAATGCATAATTAGCAGGAACAATCTGAACGCCTACAAACAAAGTATTGGAAAGATTACCAATGCTGACTCCATTAATAGGAAAGAAGTTGGACAAAGTATTAATTGCAATACTCCCGAACACGGCGGCGAGAGTCACGATTTGCCTTTGGAGATCTGGATTTTTCATGGCTATATCGAAGGTACTGGGACATCTATTTCATTATCTGGTGTCCAAACTGTCTTCTCACCACTCCCAAAGTAACCGTCATATTTGGTTACATGCATATCAGCTAACACTTTGACTTTGCAAGCCAACGCCTCACGCAAATTCGTTCCTGTAGCGACTTCAAAAGTCTTACCTTCAGCGATGATTTTCGGCATGTTGATTTTCCTGTAGGTGTAATTAGTTCGATCTAAATAATGTTATTCCGTGTCTACTCAGCGTTCTGAATGGACACGGAAACATTTTCCTAGATAGCCATTGCTTCAGCCGTAGCGCGGGCGTTTGGAGTCAGTTCATTGAGCTTGCGACGGACGGAAAGGTCTGCAACACGATCGTTCCTCGCATTGCCATCTGGCTCAAAGCCATAGGAATTACGAAATTGAGCGATCACTCCTGCCGTTTGGGGACCATAAAACGGAGAGTTCTGCGGACGAATAGGAGTTTCTGGCTCCATCACCAAATCCAATTCATACTGAATCACATACATTTCATGTTCAGCTTTTGACTCGGTTCGGGGACCGACAATGCCATCGGTTGCTAACCCAAAATAATCTTGAAACTTGATCACTGCTGAGCGATCGGCATCTAGATTGCTGTCGTCATCGGAAACAGGAAAGTCCGGCTCATTTTGACCTTGATTTCTAAGACCAAGACCATTGAGAATGCTGCGGAATTGAGCATTGCTGTAAGAAAGGGCTGACATAATTTGATTACCTAATATATGGGTTGAAAATTCTGCTAGGCCAAGCTAGATGTATGCGATCGACAGCCAGCAGCCTTGCCGATCGCATGGTAAATATTAGGAATATTAGCTTCCTCTACAAAGCTGCTGCATTATGATGCGGTCGTTTCTGTATACCTGTA
>JANMIS010000728.1:0-11202 GCA_031375925.1 Synechococcales cyanobacterium OTE_70_concoct_197_sub | reverse complement strand
GCCAAGCGTGAGAAGCAGAAAGAAAAGGACCGAAATCGGAAAGAGAAGAAAAAAGCCAGCTAGGGCGATCGGTTCTTGCTTATCTTGATATGCTGAAATACAAATCAAAAAACGTTAAAAGCAGCGACCCCGCATGACCGTCACTCTTGAAAGAACTATCACAGCCTTTCCCCTAGCGGCAGTTGTTGGGCAAGACGCGATCAAACTCGCCCTATTGTTAGCGGCAGTTGACCCTGGACTCGGAGGCGTCGCAATTTCCGGCAGACGTGGAACCGCAAAATCCGTAATGGCTCGGGCGATTCATGCCTTGTTGCCTCCGATCGAAGTCGTCGAAGGTAGCCTTGCGAACTGCGATCCCGAGCATCCCGAAACCTGGGACGATCTCACCCAAGAAAAATGGGCTAACACTTCCGAAATCCCCACCAAAATCATTCAAGCGCCCTTCGCCCAGATTCCACTCGGCATCACCGAAGACCGACTCCTAGGTTCTGTGGATGTTAGTCAGTCGATCAAATTAGGCCAAACCGTTTTTCAGCCGGGACTTTTGGCAGAGTCAAATCGCGGTGTTCTCTATATCGACGAAATCAATCTTCTGGATGACCAAGCCGCAAATCTCCTGCTCAGCGCCTTAACCGATGGCCGCAACATTGTTGAGCGCGAAGGCATTAGTATGCAACACCCCTGCAATCCGCTGCTCATCGCGACCTTTAATCCTGAAGAAGGTAGCTTGCGGGAACATTTACTCGATCGTATCGCCATTTCTCTGTCTGCTGACATGGTGTTGGGTCTCGATCAGCGCGTGGATGTCGTGTTTCAAGCGACGGAGTATGCAACAGACCCGACGGCATTTTTAAAGCAGTACGAAGACGACATTGACGGGTTAAAAACGCAGATTATCCTAGCCCGCGAATGGCTCAAGGAAGTCACCATCACCAAAGAACAGATCCGCTACTTAGTCGATGAAGCCACTCGTGGCGTAGTCCAAGGCCATCGGGCCGAACTCTATGCAATTCGTGTTGCAAAGGCTCATGCGGCGCTAGAAGGCCGGAGTGCTGTCATTGCCGAAGACTTGAAAAAAGCGGTGGAGTTGGTGATTGTGCCCCGATCGACCGTAATTCAAGCTCCACCCCCCGACGAACAGCAGCCACCGCCCCCACCGCCCCCTCAAAACCAAGACCAAGACGACGAGCCTCAAGATCAAGACGAATCCGATGAGGACCAAGACGACGAACAGGATGAAGATCAAGAGGAAAACCCAGACCAACCCGATATTCCCGAGGAATTTATCTTTGATCCCGAAGGCGTGATTATGGATGATTCGGTGCTGTATTTCGCGCAGAAAGCCAGCAAACAAGGCAAATCCGGGAGCCGATCGGTCATCTTCACCGACGATCGCGGTCGCTACATCAAGCCAGTACTTCCTCGCGGAAAAGTTCGCCGCATCGCCGTCGATGCCACTTTGAGGGCCGCAGCACCCTACCAAAAATCTCGCCGCGCCCGCGCATTAGAAGCCCAGCCAGACCTTCGCAAAAAGGTTTTTGTGGAGCAGATTGATGTTCGAGCCAAACGGATGGCCCGCAAAGCAGGCGCATTGATCATCTTCGTCGTGGATGCCTCGGGTTCCATGGCCCTAAATCGCATGAATTCCGCTAAGGGTGCCGTGTTGAGTTTGCTCACCGAAGCCTATCAAAACCGAGATCAAATCGCGTTGATTCCATTCCGTGGGGAAGCAGCGGAAGTTTTGTTGCCGCCGACCCGATCGATCGAAGCAGCCAAACGTCGGCTCGATCGTCTACCTTGTGGCGGCGGTTCGCCGTTGTCCCATGGCCTGACCCAAGCCGTGCGCGTCGGATTGAATTCGCTTCAGTCGGGCGATATTGGTCAAGTGGTGATCGTCGCAATTACCGACGGGCGAGGGAATGTGCCGTTGGCTCGATCGCTGGGCGAGGAGATTCCCGAAGGCGAAAAGCCAGATATCAAAGCTGAATTGGCTGATATTGCAGGCAAGATTCGCGCCACTGGAATGCAGTTCCTGGTCATCGACACCGAGAATAAATACGTCTCCACAGGCATGGCCAAAGACCTCGCCCAAAACGCAGGCGGCAAGTACTACCATCTACCCAAAGCGACCGACCAGGCAATTGCAGGCGTAGCAAGAGATGCGATTTTGGATATCCGATCGCGTTAATTGAACTAGGTGATCTGCATTGAGGGTTTGAGCGTTGGGCTTTATGCAGATCCCTTGGTATGGTTAGAAGACTAATTTTCCTGCTGTATCATGGCCCGATCGAATTCCCTAAAAAGCTACATTGCCACACGCCTTCTCTTGGCCCCAGTGATGCTGTGGTTGATTACGTCGATCGTGTTTTTGCTGATGCGATCGACCCCCGGAGACCCTGTGGATGCCTTGCTCGGAACGCGAGCACCCCAAGCCGCAAAAGATGCCCTGCGAGAACAGTTGGGGCTAAACAAATCTCTGATTTTTCAATATTTTGACTATATGGGGACGCTACTGCGCGGAGATCTAGGCAAATCCTTGTCTAGCCAAGGCGAAACAGTATGGAGCATTATTCAAGATCATTTCCCAGCAACCGTCGAGTTGACGATCTTCAGTTTAACGATCGCGGTCATTGTGGGCGTATGGGTCGGTGCGATCGGGGCCTCAAGACCCAATACCGCTTGGGATACAGGGGGACGATTGTTTGGGATTGTCACCTATGCGATTCCGTTGTTTTGGTTTGGAATGCTGTTGCAGTTGGTGTTTAGTGTGTGGCTGGGCTGGTTTCCGCTGGGGACTCGGTTTCCCACGACGACGCCTGCCCCAGAGAGCATTACGGGGCTTTACACCTTAGACAGTTTGTTTCGAGGCAATCTCGGGCAATGTGTGACGGCGCTGCACTATTTGGTACTACCTGCGGCATCTTTAGGGATTTTGATCAGCGGCGTATTTGAGCGGATTGTGCGGGTGAATTTGAAGCAGGCGATGCAGGCAGAGTATGTGGATGCGGCGCGGGCTAGAGGCATTGGCGATCGGGCGATTCTCTGGAACCATGCTTTTCGCAATACGTTGATTCCGGTGGTGACGATTTTGGGATTAACCTTGGCGGCGATGTTAGGCGGGGCAATTTTGACGGAGGTGACGTTTTCTTGGCCGGGGTTAGGCAGCCGTTTGTATAAGGCGATCGGGCAGCGGGATTACCCGACGGTGCAGGGAATTGTGGTGTTTTTTGCGGCGATCGTGGCATTGGCAAGTATTGCGATCGATGTGATTAACGCCTATATCGATCCCCGAATTCGTTATTAATTTTTTAGTCGTAGCAATCAAAATAGAGGTCGGCATTTGCAACATGGTCAATGATTTAGGTGCCAGGTTCCCCGATCGAGACCCTCATCTTCTAACCAGAGTGTGACGATCGGGGGGCCAATGGTCTCTGCCGTGAAGTCTAAGTTTTAATCCGTGTAAACTTTTAAATCCTTAACCGCTGGAGCATTGAGCACGGTGCCATCGCAACCAAATCGAGAACCATGGCATGGACAATCCCAACTTTTCTCTGCATTGTTCCAGGCCAAAATGCAACCCAGGTGAGGACATACGGCTGAAACAGCGTGCAAGTCACCTTGTTCATCTCGATATGTTGCAATTTTTTCGCCCTCGATCGTCACCAGTTTGCCTTCACCGATCCCCACATCAGAAAGCGCTGATGATGATGAATTTCCTTTGAGCCGATCGCCCACCCAATGCATTCCCACACTAATGGTTTGCTTGACGGCTGTTGGGGTTGCAAAGGGTGTAACCCTGGTCGAGTCATACAAACTTGCCCAAGCGTTACGATTCCCCACAAGCAAGTCAGACAAAATCATTCCAGATAGCGTTCCATTTGTCATTCCCCATAGCCCAAACCCAGTTGCAACATAGATTTGGGACTTGGGTGTGAGTTGACCAATATAAGGCACTTTGTCAAATGACACCATATCTTGAGTGGACCAGCGATAATCAAAGGTCTCAATCCCAAATCGATCGCGGGCATAGTTTTCGACCATTTGGTATTGTTGTTCGGTATCGGAGACCTCGCCGACTTTATGACCCCCTCCACCGACCAAAATCAATAATCCATTGTCAGATGGCGTCGTTCGAACTGAGAAATAAGATTTGCCACTGCCGATAAACATGCCCTCAGGTGCTTTGTTGGGGTCAATGCGTGCGCCAACAATGTAAGAACGTTTTGGATAGGTCTTTGCAAAGAAGAGTCCGCTATCCAAAATGGGTAAATGAGTTGTGATCACAACTTGCTTTGCCATCACCGTCCCCCGATCGGTCATCACCTGACAAAACGTTTTCTCTTCCTCAACATTCATGACCTTTGTATTTTCAAAAACATGGCTCCCATCTCCTTGAATCTCCTGAGCCAAATGCAGCAAATATTTACGAGGGTGAAATTGAGCTTGCTGATCAAATCGAATGGCACCTGCGACCGGGAAGGGTAAAGGGGTTTCATGAACAAAGTGAGCAGGCAAACCCAGTTTAATCGCAGCTTCAACTTCCTGTTCAATTTGCTTTAGCCCATCTGCTGATTCTGCAAAGGTATAGGCACTGCGGCGACTAAAATCGCAGTCAATATGGCCATCACTTACAAACTTCGCAACTCGCTCTAATGCTGCTTGACTAGACTCCGCATAAATCTTTGCTTTATCAAATCCCAAGCTGTGAAGTAGCTCAGCATAGATTAACTGATGAAGGGACGTCACTTTGGCCGTTGTGTGACCACTGACCCCTTCCGCTATTTTTTTAGACTCCACGATCGCAACGGTTTTGCCCATTTTTTTGAGCAGTGTGGCTGTCGTGATTCCTGCAATGCCGCCGCCAACGATCGCAACATCGACCATAACATCACTGCTCAAAGTCGGAAATTGCACGTCGGGGGTTGAGTCGACCCAAAATGAAACGGGTTTTCCGGTTAAAGAATTCATAGTTGATTTAGGTTTTATTTAGCGATTGGTTGTCAAAGATGAAGATTGTCCAAGCTTCTTTTCAGCAAAGTATTTGTTTAGGAAAGTGCTAGAAAATGACAAGATGACGGGACCCAAAATAAACCCTAATGGTCCACTAACCATAAATCCGGGGACGAAAAGTGACGCCAGCCAGAAGCAAAATCCATTAACCACAAATGAGAATAGTCCGAGGGTCAAAAAATTAATCGGCAACGACAACACAGAGAGAATGGGGCGAATGACTGCGTTAACCAGACCCACTGCAACAGCGGCTAACAATGCTGCCGGAAAGTCAACGATGTTGACACCTGGTACGACTAAATCTGTAACCAGTAGCCCCAAAGTGGTTGCGATCGTTGTCACGAGATATCCAATAATGTCCATACTTTTACCGCCTGAATTAAATGTTTTTAGGTACGCTCATACCAAATCTATAGATCCATGCAATGCACTCAAACATGCAATGCACTCAAAACGCTCTCAGCCCCCGATTCTAAGGGAGCCGGAACGAGTTTTAGCGCCCCTAGAATTTGAGAGCTTGATGTGTCGCTGTAACGGATTGATTGGGGTTTTGTATGAATCAAGTCTTACTTGTAAGCAGACTCGTTTTCATAGACAGATTCACTAATTTCTTTGGTTTGACCTTGTTTGACGATCGCCCAAACAGCGTGAATGATACCTGGAATCCAGCCTAGTAAAGTCAGTCCAATGTTAATAAACAGCGTCGAACTCACCCCAAAGGCCATAAAAACCCCAACAGGGGGAATGAGAATAGCAAAAAGAATCTGTAGAGATTTCATGGTTTTAGTCTCCATTATTTAAACTATTTAGACATCGATCGCAGCAGTTCTGGGGTGACGGAAACCTGCGGCGGCTCCAATCAGAGACGAGGCCAAGCCTAAGAGAGATCCAAAAACAAATGACCAACTAACTTTCGCCGCATTACCTGCAAGTTCTTTCGTCTGTTGTGCAGAAATTGTTGGGGCGTTGGCATTCTGCTGCACATTGCCTGGAATATTGGGCGAAATACTTTGCTGAGTTTGATTTGCAAAATTCCCAGCATTAGAAGCCGCTACACCAAAGGCGCCAGAAACACCGCTAGATAGCAGCCAAGCACTGAGCGCTAATGTAGAAGCCCACAGAATCAAACCGTTTAATAACGCAGTGTTTCGGTTCATGCGCCCGGAGGTCCGACCTGTGATCCAGCCTCCAACAAAGAGTGAAATAAGAAGGCTAATAATTGACCAAATCCCAATATTCATACCCACACCAGGGGCTTCAGAACGAGGGGCACCCGAGTCTCCAATGCTAGTCAGCCCGATCGCAATACCCAAAGCACTCAAGACTAACTGTGTGCTCAAAGCAATCACCAGTCCAGCAACAATGGGACCCCACCGGACTTGATCATGATAATTAGTGACTGCAACTGACTCGGTACGATCGCCAACGTAGTCGGCGGGTCTGTTGATGTAGGTCATAGTATTACTCCAAAATTTTTGAGTGTAGAGGTTACGTTCATCCAAATCCGTAGCCGGATTTCATTAGCGATCGAATCGCATTATCTTTGATCATGAGTTGTCGAAAAGCTTCAACCAAGAACTCCTGAGCCTGATCTTGGCTTAAATCTGTCACTTGCTTTTCATACTTTCGTAGCGCAAACTGTTGCTCTAAGCTAAGCTCCAGTGGCAATACATCCATAATGAACCCCACAACTATTTAGTACATGAATAGTCAATCGGACCAGCTAGATTTGAATGCTAGCTAGTCCCATTAGCAATTATTGAACTGGCAAGACATAGTGCATTAGGCCCCAAAAGTGGAGAACGCCTTGACCAGAGAAGTATTCAGTTATGAGAGCCGCAACAAATCCAATCATTGCAAAGCGCCCATTCCAGACCTCAGCTTGAGGTGTAAACCCCCAACGCCAAGAATTTCGATCGTCAGCGATCATCTCTTTTGTAAGGTTTGTCATGGTGTTAACTCCAAGTTTATGGTTAGCAAAGGAAGCTTTTCAAAATCCATGCACAAAACCCTAACAGTAGAGTTTGTTCAAAATTGTCTCTCAATTGGATGAACTCTAAAGATATCTTTCCTATCAATAGGTAGAGAACGAAGAATTCGCAATTCGCATCATTAATACCTAGAGTTCATCGATATAACTTCTCGATATAACTCAATATAATTGTCTTTAATTTTACAATACCTAACTAAAATAGATATTGCAGATCCGTCATTAGAGAGACAGGTTATTGTGATCAATCTTTTATAGTTTCCACCATAGTTCTCGAAGAACTATAAATTAATCATGTCTACAAAGAGAGAACAATTTTATGCCTATCACTCTTGACAACTCAAAGCGCTCAGCGATCGCCTGCAAATTAGCTGACATCAAAGAAGTGCAGAATCTACTGATCTCTACTGAGGAAAATTTGATTTCTGATTGTCACGACCAAGATATTCGCGATCGGTTAGAGCACATGTTGCAGGACGATCGGAAAAATTTGGGTGTTCTTGATACGGTCATTGTTCAATATGGTGTCCGTGGTGAGCCAAAAGAAACAGTCAAGAAGATGGTTAAAGAAAGCAACCAGTTAATGAAAGGTTCTGATATTTCTCTGTATGAGAAAACTTTTCAACTCGAAGTCCTGAAGCATCAACAATTTATGTCCGGTGTTTTGGTTCATAAAGCTGCACAAGTGGTCGGGTCTGATGTTGAAGCTGCGATTACACCTCTAAACACCGTTAACTTTGAAAATCGTGCTCACCAAGAACAACTCAAAGGTGTGCTGGAGGTTCTAGGGGTTCGTGAGATGACGGGGCAAGAAGCAAAGCAGGGCATATGGGCAAGGGTCCAAGATGCTGTAGCTGCACTCTCGGGCGTCGCAGGAAGTGCCGTGACACAAGCCAGTGATAAGTCTGACATGAATATTCAAGATGTCCTGCGGATGGATCACAACAAGGTCAATATGCTGTTTATGCAAATAGAAAAAAGTAATGATCCTCAAAAGAACGAAGAATATTTTGGACAAATCTATAAGGATTTATCCGTCCATTCAGAAGCAGAAGAGGAAGTAGTCTATCCAGCCGTTCGATCGTTTTATAGTGATACCCAAGAGCTGTATGACGAACAGGCTGCAATGAAAGTTTTGCTGGAAGAAATCAAAGCTTCCAATTCTTCAGATAGTGATTTTAAAGCCAGAGTCGATCGGCTCAAGACCATGGTTACCGATCACGTTAGTCAAGAAGAAAACGATCTATTTGCGGTTATTCGCACTAACTTAAGCGATAACCAACAAGAACATCTTGCAACTCAATTTAAGACTGCAAAAAGAAAGCTTCAAGAGAAATTAGCTTCATAGCTTAGATGAATTTCTCTTTAATTTCCATTTGAAGAGATCGCTAGACTATTTTGTCTGTACCAGAATGAAATAGTCTAGCGATCCTCAATCAACTGTCAGATTTCAGTTGTTGTAAAACTAGCAAATTAGGAGATCGATTATGGAAGTCATAACTTCAAATATAAACCCTGGACTAATCTCAGTATTTAAGGATCTATCAGTAGACCAAAGACTAGCACTGCTTTGGTTTGTTTACAAAGAGGTAGGTAAATCGATTACACCTGCGGCCCCTGGAGCAAGTACAGCATCACCCATGATTGCAGAGGGACTATTCAAACAAGTTGTAGAGATGTCCCATGAAGAGCAATTGCAGGTGCAACGAGATCTTATAGAACATAAAAATACCTTTGTGAGTCGAGAGTATGGTGCATTAAGCAACACTACAAAATTATTGTTTTGGTACTTACTTGCCCAAGGAATGGATCGTTCTGAGATTATTCCCATGCCAGATGGCTACGTAATCGAACCCAAAGTTTCTGAATGTATGAGTCAGCTTCAACAGCTTGACTATTCTGAACAAATGACAGTCCTACGAGATTGGGTCGCAGATATGGGCGTTGACCCCATCACCAGCTCTCACGATAAAGCCACTGGTTTGTAATTAATCTACGCATTCTTAACGCAAAAAATCCCTCTTTAAAATAGGAGTCAACAATGGACAAATACATCTGTCAAAACTGTGGCTATGTCTACGATCCAACAGAACCCGATGCCAAAACAGGTGAACCTGGCATTCCCTTTGCAGCGCTACCGGATGACTGGGTTTGTCCACAATGTGGAACTGAAAGAATGGATTTTGAACCAGATGGAGAAGAGATACCGGGAATAGTTGCTCCTGTAGGCACATAGGGCGAGATATTGCTTCATTTGCTGGGAGTATAACCTTCCCAGCTAGGCTGAAAACTGCGGCGTTTGAGACGATCGACTTCGATCGCCATGATTCGGTAATCGGTTTCGTCGTCTTTAATGCCTTGTTCTCGCTGAAGGGCTTGCACTATTTTGAGCTGTTCGAGGGCGAGTAAAGATTTGTCTTGGGCAAGGCTAAGGTCGGCAATGGTGCGGCGGAGATTCCAGTCATTAGGGCGGAGGACGATCGCGCGGCTGTAGATCTGGAACGCAAGAGGATAATTCTTTTGTTCAAACCGAACACCGCCCAAGGCTGTAAGCGCATCGACATTCTCGGGTTGCACATTGAGTATGGCTTGATAACCCGAGGCCGCAAGTTCTAAGTCGCCTAGGGTTCGAGCCACTTCGCCTTGCAGGTAGTAGGCGTTGACATCTCCTTTGGCCCGGTTCATGTAGGCTGCAAGCTGAGTGCGGGCAATGTTTGGATCTTGCTTGGCGAGAAGTTGAAGCGATCGACGCTGAAGGTCTAGACTATTTGAATTTATGGCAAGAAGACGATCGTAAAGCTTCGTTCGAGACTCATCGGCAGGTAATGCACCGACCAGATCAAAGAGTTCAGGCGGAGGCGTTACAGTTGGATTTTCTGTGAGCCATTGGTTGAGAACGGTTTCAGCTTCGGCAACGGTGATCTTGCGACTGACAACAGCAATGCGAGTGCGGCCCAGTTTGGCTCTGCCGTCTTGGGGATCGATCGCAAGGATTCGATCGTAAGCCACTAACGCTATATCAAATTTTTGCCCCCTAATTCGGACTTCGGCGAGACCTCGGAGCGCATCTTGTTGTTGCTTTTTGGACAGGGGTGAATTGGCGAGGATTGCTTCAAGATTTTGTTCGACTTCGGTAGCCGATCGCAGTCCCAAGCGATAGCCCAACATCAGCCGTTTGAATTGTACGGGGTGATTGGGATCAAATTGGTCTGCGACGGAATCGTAAAGTTTGAGCGCTTCAGGCTGTGTTGTGACCCGCTCACTCATGACATCAGCAGCTTCGATCGTCAAACTTCTGGTTGGCGATGTTTTGAGTAGATCTTGATAGCGAGAAATAGCTTTGTCGTAAAGATCAGACCGATCGGTTCTACGAGCAATTTCAGCGTAACCTTGAGCAATTGCCAGGGGATTGACCTTTGCACTGTTGAGAATTTGCAATCCCATTTCGACTTTGCCTGTGGAGGCTAAAGCGATCGCCAATGCTTTTCTCAAATCCGTCTCAGCATTGGCTTCGAGCTTAGGCGATCGGAGTCGTTCGGTTACAGAGGCGATCGCATCGGGAGCGCTTCCGGTCTGCGTCAGGGCAGTGGCGTAAGCGGCGAGGGCGTAGTCATCCAAAGTTTTCCCAGCAGAATTAGCCTGTTCAAACAGTTTTCTCGCAGTGGCATAATTGCCCGCATAGGTATTGATTTTGGCAGCACCTAGAAGGACTTCGGGATTTATACCATTGGAACTAAGTAATAGGTCATAGTCTGTTAAAGCAGAACCAAACTCACCTTGGTAGCCGAGCAGCAGCGCTCTTTGGGCTAGGGCACTGCGATCGTTTGGCTTAAGCTTAAGCAATTGATTAAGGGCGTTAATCCCATCCAGTTGCCAATTGCTGCGATATTCGCCCAGCTTTCCGATCGCCTTCAATGCCTCTAAATTCTGACCATCGACTTTAAGCAACATTTGATAATTATTCCAAGCCTCATCCAACCTTCCCGCTTTTTGAAAACTCTGGGCCAATCCTAGACGCGCGCTGTTGTCTTGGGGATTTTTTTTCAATGCAGACTGAAACGCCCCGATCGCATCATTCACCCAGCCTTTTTGCAGCAGACTATAGCCTTCAGAAGTTTGGGCGATCGTTAAGGCAGGAGTGAGGGCGATCGTAAGAATGGTCAAAGCAAAAACAAGGGTCGTACGTTTCATAGATAATCAAC
>JANMIS010000724.1:0-3488 GCA_031375925.1 Synechococcales cyanobacterium OTE_70_concoct_197_sub | reverse complement strand
CATTGCCCACCACATCTAGAATGTACTGCGACCCGAGATTGCTGGTCATAATGATCACCGTGTTTTTGAAGTCCACAGTGCGACCTTGGGAATCTGTTACGCGGCCATCATCCAGGATTTGTAGCATGACATTGAAGACATCGGGATGGGCTTTCTCGATTTCATCAAATAGGATCACCGAGTAGGGCCGTCTTCGCACGGCTTCCGTCAACTGCCCACCCTCATCAAATCCAACATATCCCGGCGGCGCACCAATCAATCTTGAAACGGATTGCTTCTCCATATACTCAGACATGTCAATCCGCACCATGGATTCCTCCGTGTCAAAGAGGTAGCTGGCTAGCGCCTTTGCAAGCTCTGTTTTGCCGACGCCTGTGGGACCGAGGAAAATAAACGATGCGATCGGACGGTTGGGGTCGCCGAGTCCTGCGCGCGATCGTAAAATCGAGTCTGCAACGGCTTGTACGGCTTCGTTTTGACCGATGACGCGATCGTGCAGTTCCGTTTCTAGATTCAACAGCTTTTCCATTTCTGAAGCAATCAGTTTAGTAATCGGAATACCTGTCCACTTGCTAATCACTTCAGCAATATCATTTTCTGTCACTTCCTTACGCAGCAAACTCTTAGAAGACGTTGGTTTATCCGTCAGGTGTCGTTCAAAAGCATCTAATTGCTTCTGTAATTCAGTTAAGGTGCCATACTTTAATTCAGCTGCGCGATTTAGATCATAGTTCCGTTCTGCCTGCTGCATTTCAACATTAACTTTCTCCATTTCTTCTTTGATTTTTTTCAGTTCTTCCATTCCTCCTTTCTCAGCTTGCCACTGAGCATTCATCGACATTTGCGATTCTTTGAGATCTGCGAGTTCCCGTTCTAGCCGCTGGAGCCGATCGCGGGAGGCTTTGTCTCCTTCTTTACGCAAGGATAAGCATTCCATTTCCATTTGCAAAATCTTTCGATCGATTTCGTCTAGCTGCTCGGGTTTAGTTGTGTTTTCCATTTTTAGCTTTGCCGCCGATTCATCGATCAAATCAATGGCCTTATCCGGCAAAAAGCGATCGGCAATGTAGCGATCGGAAAGCATTGCCGCTGCGACTAATGCACTATCTGAAATGGTCACGTCATGGTGCAACTCATACCGACCCCGCAATCCCCGTAGAATCGCGATCGTATCGTCCACAGTAGGCTGATCCACCATGACTTGCTGAAAACGCCGTTCTAGGGCTGCATCTTTTTCAATGTATTTGCGATATTCATCTAATGTGGTCGCACCAATACAACGCAGTTCCCCCCGTGCCAGCATCGGCTTTAACAGATTGCCCGCATCCATTGCGCCTTGGGTTGCTCCCGCCCCGACGACGGTATGGATTTCATCAATAAATAGGATAATATTACCTTTGGAATCTGAGACTTCTTTCAGTACAGCCTTGAGCCTCTCTTCAAATTCTCCGCGATACTTTGCGCCTGCAATCAATGCACCCATATCCAATGAGATTAAAGTGCGATCTTTCAGTGACTCCGGCACATCTCCTTTGAAAATACGTTGGGCTAAGCCTTCTGCGATCGCTGTTTTCCCGACTCCCGGTTCGCCGATGAGAATGGGATTGTTTTTTGTACGGCGGGATAGGATTTGCATGGTGCGGCGGATTTCATCATCGCGACCGATCACGGGGTCGAGTTTGCCTTCGTGGGCATCTTTGGTCAGGTCTCGACCGTATTTTTCTAAAACTTCGTATTTGTTTTCAGGGGTTTGATCGGTCACTTTTTGATTGCCTCGGATTTGGTCGATCGCAGTTTTGAGTTGAGTTTCAGTCAGTTTGAATTCGGACAGAAGCGCCTTACCAAACCTACCGTCTTGAGCGTAGCTAAGGAGAATATGCTCGACGGAAATGTAGGAGTCGTCATAGTCCTTACGGAGTTTTTCAGCCCGATCGAGTAGGCTATCTGCCGATCGTCCGAAGTAGACATTAGTGCTACTGCCGGAGACTTTGGGTTGTTTGGCGATGAAGGCAGCGGTCCGATCGCGCCACTGGCTGACGGAAATGTTGAGTTTCCCCAAGACATTACTCACCAGGCCATCTTGGTCTAGAAGGGCACTCAGCAGATGCTCTGACTCTATCTGTTGCTGCTGGGCGGCTTTGGCGACTTCAGGGGTGCGGGTGATCGCCTCCCAGGCTTTTTCGGTGAATCGATTTGGGTCGTTGGGTTGCATGACGATCTCCCTGCTAGGTCTTAAAGACTTAATCTTGAAGACTATTGTAGAGAATCACAGCGATTTAGCACGATCGGGTCTCCGAAGAAATCGATTACTGGTTGCCGAAGGAAAGATCTCTCAAAAAATCTCCTAGAAGCCTGCGATCTCGATCGGTCTTGCAGTAACCCTTAACTTGCAACAACACCTAGGATGATTGACCGCTAGAATTAAGCTTGAACCCATTAATCGAGTTTTGTACATGAATACGCCTATTAGCTTTAAGCAATCGATTACTTTGGCGGTGCTGGTTCTTGTTTTAATTTTGGGATTTAACTCCGCGATCGTCATGACTCCGGGGCAGGCGGGGGTGTTGAGTATCCTCGGGAAGGCGCAGGACGGGGTGCTGCTGGAAGGGTTTCATGTGAAGCCACCGCTGATTTCGACGGTGGATATTTATGATTTGACGGTGCAAAAATTTGAGGTTCCGGCGCAGAGTTCGACGAAAGATTTACAGAATTTGACGGCGAGTTTCGCCATTAATTTTCGCCTAGATGCGTTGAAGGTGGTGGATATCCGCCGGACTCAAGGCAGCTTGCAAAACATTGTGTCCAAAATTATCGCGCCCCAAACTCAAGAATCATTCAAAATCGCGGCGGCAAGGCGAACGGTTGAGGAGGCGATTACGCGGCGCGATGAGCTAAAGCAGGATTTTGATCAGGCGCTGGGGGCGAGGCTCGATAAGTACGGAATCATTATTTTGGATACAAGTGTGGTGGATTTAGAGTTTTCGCCAGAGTTTTCTAAGGCGGTGGAGGAAAAACAAATTGCGGAGCAGCGAGCACAGCGGGCCGTGTATGTGGCCCAAGAAGCTGAGCAAGAGGCGGAGGCTAATGTAAACCGAGCGAAGGGTCAAGCGGAGGCGCAGCGGCTGTTGCGGGAGACTTTGACACCGGAGTTGTTGCAGAAGCAGGCGATCGAAAAATGGGATGGCAAGTTTCCACAGGTGATGGGCGGAAATGGGGCGTTGCCTTTGATTAATTTGGAGCCGAGTAAGTTGGCGGCACGATAAAGTGTTTTTTGGGGTTTGTGTTTGCTTTGGGTAGGGGCGATCGAGATTTGGACTTTGACTTTAACTTTAATTGTCTAGTTGTTCTCTGATCCAATTTCTGCACGATCGAACAATTGCTAAATATCCACTGGTTTTCGATTTTTGGAGGAATGCTGTGATTTCTAAGAGAGGTATGTTTGGGAAGAATTGACTGGTTGTGATGGAAACGTATTGCCCATTTTCTAG
>JANMIS010000709.1:0-10716 GCA_031375925.1 Synechococcales cyanobacterium OTE_70_concoct_197_sub | reverse complement strand
GTCATCATGGCCTTCGATGAATGTGCGCCGTCAGGTTGCGGGCGGGAAATCACAGAAAGAGCATTAGTTCGCACCACAGAATGGCTGAAGCGTTGCATCTCCGCACACCAACGCAGCGATCAGGCATTGTTTGGGATTGTGCAGGGTGGGGAATTTTTAGATTTGCGATCGGAGTCGGCGCGGCAATTAGTGGCGTTGGATTTGCCGGGATATGCGATCGGAGGAGTGAGTGTGGGTGAAGCGCCAGAGGTGATTGACCAAGTAGTGCAGCATACCGCTCCATTGTTGCCACCCAATAAGATTCGATATCTAATGGGTGTGGGAACGCATCGCGAAATGGCAAGGGCAATCGCAGCGGGAATTGATGTATTCGATTGTGTAATTCCAACGCGATTAGCACGGCACGGAAATGCGATCGTGAATGGCGAAAGATGGAATTTAAAGAATGCTAGATTCCGCGAAGATTTCACACCGTTGGATCAAACTTGCGATTGCTACACTTGCAAAAATTTTAGTCGTGCTTACATTGGTCATTTGCTTCGATCGCAGGAGCTATTGGCCTACACGTTATTATCAATTCACAACATTACGGCGTTGGTGCGGTTTACTCAAGAGATTCGTCGATCGATTTTAGCGGGGACGTTTGCAACGGAGTTTGCGTCTTGGATTAAACCTGTGGAAGCCTAGTCTTTTTGAGTTCTGCATTGAAGACTGTGAGTAGCAAAAATGCTCAGCCTTAATTGATTCAACGCCCAGGCTAAAACAACAGAGTCAAGTGATCACCGAACCGATCCTATAGCAGTCGCACAACAAGTTCAATACTCTAAGGAAGATGTCATTCGACTTTGGGTGAACGTTATGAATCCCACGTTCGATACATGCTTCGCATCAGCTAACGCCACCGCAAGTACATCGCATCCTGATAGAATAGAGATTGTCTTCTTAAAGACAACTTACAACCCTTTATCTTCAGTATTTCTATGTCTGTTCGAGTTCGCATTGCTCCGAGTCCTACGGGAAACCTGCACATTGGCACCGCCCGCACCGCTGTTTTTAATTGGCTTTATGCCAGAAATAAAGGCGGAACGTTTATTCTGCGGATCGAAGATACCGACCTCGAACGATCGAAACCTGAATTTACTCAAGATATATTAGACGGGCTGCAATGGCTGGGGTTGAATTGGGATGAAGGTCCGATTTTCCAAACCGATCGCACAGAACTCTACCAAACTAAAATCCAATCCCTTCTCGACCAAGGCTTAGCCTATCGCGCCTACGACACTCCCGAAGAAATCGAGACCATGCGTGCCCGTCAAAAAGCCCGCAACGAAGCTCCCCGCTACGATAACCGCCACCGTAACCTCACCCCAGACCAAATTGCCGCCTACGAAGCAGAAGGTCGTACCGCCGTCATCCGTTTTAAAATTGAAGAGAGTCGGACGATCGCTTGGTCTGATTTAGTTCGGAGCAATGTGTCTTGGAAGGGCTACGATTTGGGCGGCGACATGGTGATTGCCCGCGCCTCTAGTACAGGGACGATCGGCGCACCGCTATATAACTTCGTTGTTGTGGTAGATGACATTGATATGGGTATTACCCAAGTCATTCGTGGTGAAGATCACATTGGTAACACTCCTAAGCAAATTTTGCTGTACGAAGCTCTCGGAGCAACGGTTCCAGAGTTTGGCCATACGCCACTTATTCTCAACGAAGCAGGCGCAAAACTGTCAAAACGCGATGGTGTTACGTCGATTTTTGACTTTAAAAAAATGGGCTATATTCCAGAAGCTTTTTGCAATTATATGACCTTGTTAGGATGGTCGCCGATCGAAGGTATGGATGAAATCTTTTCATTAGAAGGCGCTAGTCAAGTCTTTGGATTCGATCGGGTGAGTAAAGCAGGCGCTAAATTTGATTGGGATAAGCTCAATTGGATTAATAGCCAATATTTGCACGCTATGCCTGTTCCAGAATTAACAGATTTACTGATTCCCTATTGGCAGGAATCGGGATTTGAATTTGATCCTATTCACGATCGGCCTTGGTTAGAACGTTTGGTCGCGGTCATCGGAGCCAGTTTAACCAAACTCACCGATGCCATTGAAATGTCGGCCTATGTCTTCACCCAAGCCGTTACGCCTACAGAAGATGCCATCCAGCAATTGAGCCTAGATGGCGTTAAAGATGCCTTAGGAGCCGTGTTAGCGGCAATTCCGACCGAACCCCTCACCGAAGCCTCCGTCAAAGCAATCATTGATGCCGTAGTCAAAGAGAAAGGCGTCAAAAAAGGTTTGGTGATGAAGTCACTCAGAGCTGGACTCACGGGTTCACTGCAAGGGCCAGATTTAACCCAATCATGGCTCTTGCTGAATGCCAAAGGCTGGGATCGAATTAGATTACAAGATGCGATCGGATAATCTTCGCTCATCAAAGTTCTTAAGTCTGAGGGCTTTGATGGGCTACTTTGAGTCTCTCGATTTTCCCGGAGTACTCCAAACTATCCCTCCAAACTATCCCATAGCCTGCAAACATAACTCATCTTGAGCCTTCCACTGCTCAAAGATGTCACTACGATCGTCCCCCGGCACCACAAACTGATACACCCGCAATCCTCCACGACAGCCATTTACTAAATTCCGATCGCGCGACACACAAACCAAACGCAAATTCATTTTCGACAAAATTGACTGAATCGCCGTCATTGGAGCCGTTTTATCCGTCACATTAATTCCAAACAACATCCGAACATCTTTGCGGTGTGCTAACACCATCGCCCACATCCGCTGCACATCCTCATCTGTCGTCCGAGTGCGACGCTCTGGATCTAGCAACGCAACCACGCCTAGCGCTCGCAGCATCTCCACCTGAGCTGTAATTAACTTAACATCTTGCAGTGCCAGCTTCCCATTACCGCGCTGCAACTGAGAATCCAACATTGCCCGATCGCGCAACCGAACAAACAATGGATCATGCATTAAGTAATAATGCAATCGTAACTGCGTATGCCAGCCTTGTTCATCTTTAAGCGAAAGGTCGGCTGTTACATTGACAGCATAGCGAGATTTTAATTCTCGTTTACGTTGACGATACCGTTCATGAGCCTCAACCTCTAGCGATAAATTCTCCATGTCATCCGACGAAGAAACTGCGATCGCTTCCGCTTGTTGATTATCTTGGCGCACCTGCGTCATCGTTTGATAGAGATGATCGACCTCATCGGGGTCATGGTAACGGCTGAGATACTCATAGCCCTCTATTTCCAAAGTTCCCATCGTGAGATCATACTGGGCTTCTACTGTGTAATGCTCAGAGCCAAGGATTTTGCTCGGATCATCTGTCACGATCGTCACTTTACAGCCTTCATGTTCCAGCGATCGTTTCATCTCCTGACGATAGTTCATGAGTGATAAATTCACCCGCGCCGCCATCCGTGACCAAGTTCGCAATGCCACCGGATCACTCCCTTGATCGAGATCAAAATCGACCTCTCGCAATAGCGCAATATTGTACTTCACACCCTTCGTCGTCGAATCCACAATTGCACGATAGTGACAACTGCCATTCCCAATCTTTCCAAGACCATAGTGCGACGCCCAGATGTGGCGCGGCACCTGACTTCGCACCCGCGCTAATGCTTGACGAGATTCTGTATCAGATGTCACGCCATTGAAAATACCAAACACCGCCACAAAATGATCAACCAAATCGATCGACACTCCAGTTCCGATCGTCGGCGTGGCTAATACAATATCAAAGGGTTTGATTACTCCATTCACATCCTGGGAAATGCCATAGGCCGGATGACTAAAATCTGCCACTGTTTCACTATCAATGCGCAATATCTTTTTATCCGGAAATCGATCGCACAAGTACGTCTCAAGATTTCTTGAACTCCAGCGTCCCTTCACCTTTTGTGAATCCAATGACATATACACTGGACCTGTTTCAACCATTTTTTCCAGTTGCAATAGCAAGGGCGCAGGATTTTTGGTGTCATATAGATAGGTTGGCGACAGTTCAGCCCGTTTCCATTGGTTAATCAATAGCCACGGCTCTAGGGGTTGGTCCAATAGACTTAGCAAATAATCAACGCTAATATCAGACAAGTCTGCATCCTGAGCAATCACCAGTCCACCTGAGTTCAAAACTGTCTGCACCAAAGCTTTCAGCGTTGACAAAATCCTCACTCGGCTATTCGCACAAGTAATACTATTCAATGCGTGCCACAACACTTGCTCCACTTCATCCAGTACCACGATCGCATTTCTCCAATCCTGCGGCTCAAACTTCGCCTGCGATCGAGGATGCAATGAATCAATGCACAGCCCATAGCCTAACTTCTCCAATTCAGGCTCAGCCTTCACTTGAGTAATCCAAGGCAATCCCAAACTTTGACAAATTGATCGCCCCAACTGAATGCGATGGGTCAAGACCAACACTTTACGATCGCCTTGGTGCTCTTGGAGAAACGATCGAAGTGCCGTCGTTTTCCCCGTTCCCTTCGGGCTTTTGATACAAACAAACCCCGAATTAGGATAGTTGACGCTTTTTAAATACTGCTGCGTCACCACCTCATTTGGCGTATAGGTTAATGCCCAGGCCCTCGATGCTTGCCAAGTTCCAAAGTCCTGTGCCTGCTGAATCAACGCATCAAAGTCTTCGATTCCTCGCGCCACAATAAAGTCATCAACCCCTTTTTCAATGCCTGGAAGTGTCACAACCTTTACCGTCGAGGTCTGAGCGATCGGTTCGTCAGACACCGTATCGTCAGACAAAAGTGCAGGTGAACGTGGAATCAAATACCCGAGTTTTGCGATTGCCAGATTGATCTGCTGCACAACAGAAGCCCGCGATTCATAATCAAAACAAATTAAAAACTCCCGAGCTTTTTGCGTAAAAATAGCAAGCTCTGGAATTAATTGATTGCCTTCTCGCCGAGAACCGCCAAAAATTCCAGGTAATGCGATCGCCGCATATCCCGCACTAAGCAAACATCCCGCCTTCTTTTCACCTTCTGTTAGCACTACCGGAATCTGCCGCCGCCACACCCAACTCCAAAACCCCGATCGTTTGTCATGGCGATCGATCGTGACCTGATACCGATCCGCGACCAATTGCCAAACGGAAAATGGCACATCCAACAGCACTAATCGACTAGAGCCTTTCCCTAAACTGGGACTCAGATATTTAGCAGGCTTTCCCTTGGCCCGATCCATCACAGGCGTCGCCGCATCCGGCTTAAAACGTCCCCACAGCATTTGCTGCCAACCGTTCAGCGGGTCCACACCGCTCACCCACCAACCTCGCAACGCTGTCTTTCGGCCCGATCGGGTCACCTTCCAGTTCAGCTTTTCCGCAATGGGATAGGCCATCTCATGCCGATGGCTATCAATCTCTGAATCTATTAATGTCTGCACATTTAAATGAATAATCTGAGCATTGACACCGCTGTCGAGCCACTCCTGCTCGTGATCTGGGGCCACACGTTTGCTCAAAATCGATCGCCCCAAAACAGATTTACCCATTGCCAACGCAGCCGTTGATTGAATAGGTAACCGAATCGATGGAGACGTAATTGATAAAGAATTTGAATGGAAATTCGATCGCGACTCCAGCACAGAGTCGCAACCTCTGATACAATTCTTGGACATAAGGACAGATATCCCAACCGCAAATTGGGATGACAAGGTTGAACAATTACCCCTTGAGCTAACTGTGGTAGGGAAGCTGGAGGGGTTTTGCTTTGGAAAAATTATTTTACGACTTCAAACAAAGCGGGACTATTTGCTGATTTCACAAGGTGGTAGCTTGCGATCGGGCCGATGGCGTTAACCAGTGGTAGTAGCCCCTCAACGGCCATCAAGTTAACACTCCATGCTTTGGATCTCAAGAGGACGGATTGGCTGATCCGGGCGTGTTATGGCTAAATGATCCGAGGGCGTTACAAATTAAGGTTGACGAAGGCGTTACGGATTTGCGTATTTTTGGGCCGTGAAGTGGTATTTTTTTAGACGCAGGTGGGATGGGTATAGGAAAGGATCGCGTCGTAGATCCAGCGATCGTTGTAGATCCTTCAGGCCGATCGAGTCGATCTCCGTTTTAGACGCTGGTGTTATGGTTGAAGGCTGTTTTATGGATCCATGACAATGGGATCTTTAGACGGGAAAGTTGCAGGACGATCGGGTAAAATCAGACGCGGCGGTTACAGTCATAGTGCATATCACATGTCTAAATACGGGGTATCCTATGTGAATTGAAGAGTTTTTACGCTAGATGTAGCGGTCCCGTCGTCATCCATTTCAGAGAGTTCCTTCCGTGACCCAAGCCGTACCTGTCCTGCCGTCTGCCTCGATATCTAGTTTTCCCGTTGAAGGTCATCTGCTTCGGTTGGTGGCTCGTGCCGGGATACCGCTGAGAAATTCCGAGTTGTGTCCACCCCTAGTGCGGACCGATGGTGAGGAGGCTTATTTAGAGATGCGGGTGGAGGCGGGTGATGAGGTGGGATTGGTGCGGCGCATGACTATGGATAGCGCTGAGGTGCGGCAGCAGATTCCTGTTGCCCTCGAAAAAATGGACTGGGAGGCCTGCGTTCATAAGGGCCTTGCCCAAGGTCTAGCGGGCGTGGATGGGCGCATTGAAGAGCGTTGGCTAACCTCGTTGATGACTTTTTTGAACCCTCGGCAATTGGCGATTTTGCTCTACTGTGCAAGGCTGGGATCGCGAGTTGGCCAAGGTTTGGTAAGTTTTGAGTCAGATGACCTTCTAGGGGTGTTGGGCTATACCCGCACTAGGGATGGTGGGTTCGCCTCAAAGGTCCGATCGCAGGTTCATAGAGATCTGGTGACGCTTCATCGAGTGGAGTTGGTCTATCCCCGCTCGATCGCCTTGGGCAAAACGGGAACCGAGGCTGTGAACCGGAAAGTGGAGGTGCGATCGGTGCTGAAGATTGTGGATTTTGTGCCAGAGCGATCGGATTCGGGATTTGACCTGTTTCGGGCGGCGGATTTAAGCTATGAAATGGCAGAACGCTATACGGTAGAGCTATCTTGCCATGGTGCCGCAAGGGACCGGATTTTATTTCCGCAGCAGATGAATTTATCCCAGCGGCTGGGGGGCAACGCGAAAAATGACTATCGAATGCGATTTCTGATTTATCTTGCGAGTCGGATCGCTTGGGGGACGATTTCCGATGGGCAGTACATGATTTTATCGAAGCAGGGATTATTTAGTAGTTTGGATCTGTTAGGCAGTAATAGTTCGCGAAATAACCAGATTTTTTGGCGGACGATCGAGCTATTAAAACAAGAAAAATTTCTCATTAGCGCCCAAGAGCTACCCGGAAAAAGCAAACTCAACAGTGTGCAATTTCAGATTAATTCAGAAGTCTGGGGGACGATCGTTTGATGACTTGACGAAGTTCTTATACTCTGATGTAAATGCTCTGAGGTAAATACCTTGATGTGACTATCCTAAAATTGCTTTCCGAACGGTATCGGGATCGCGAAAGCCAACCGCAACTGCAACGCCATCTTTAACAAAAAGTGGACGCTTCAATAGCATCGTGTCTTGGGTAAAGGCTGCTGTCCATTGGGCATCATCCCAGGCTTCTTTTTCGGTATCAAGGGAGCGGTAAGATTGGCCAGAGGTGTTGCGCATGGGCTTGTTGCCGAGGGACGTGACCCAGCTAGCGATCGTCTCTTGGGACAGTTCTGTTTCACGGATGTTGACGAATTCATGATCAATGCGATTGCCCACTAACCAAGTTAGGGCTTTTTTGCAGGTGCCGCAGTTGGGAATTCCGTAAACTTGAAGGCTCATAAGACTCGAATACTCATAAAAAATCATCACTCTTGCCACTTAACCTTAGCATTTCGAGACACTCAAGCTTGGGGAATTAGGTATCCTAGGGGAATGCTAAAGGAACCTAGGCCTATCATCCAATGCTTATAAAGCTTCCGGTGAGCCTCAATTCCCAAACTCGTCAGGACATCGTTAGGTATTCAGCCATGTCGGAAATTTCTCCACTGCTTGCTCAAGGGCTACGATCGCTCTCCGAAGGCGACGACAGCACCGCCTTTGAAACGCTCACTCAGGTGATGCAGGCGTTGCAGCAAGCTGGAGCGCTTCAGACCAGCGATGGCTGGAAGGCACAGATGGGACTTGTGACGCTTCATCAACGGGCTGGAAATCTCTCTATTGCCCGTGACCTTGCCCTTCAGCTTACGACCGCCCGCAGCAATCGAGTCAAGGTCTGGGCTGATAAGCAACTGGCTGAAATCGACGCCACCCCACCCGCCACCTGGATTAAAAATCCTTCGCCGAGTTCTAGTGAGCTTGAGGTTTCGAGTTCTGAGCCTAATCTCGATCGCACCGGGTTTGTGCCGTTAGCTGAAGCGGAAAATGTTTCCCAACGCCGCAGTCGCCGGACTTCAAGACGTTCAGCGGGTGAATCCGAAAGATCACAAAGCGGCTTGTCAGACTTTAATGAGGCCGATCGGTTTGACCAGTCTGAGAGTTTGGCGGTTGTACGGTTTGACCCCGCGCGGTCCTACGATCGTGCAACCCAGTGGCGTAACCTGCCCCCCAGCAAAAATCTAAATCTCCCCTTGGTTCAGCTTCTCACCACCGCTGGACTGGTGGGGATTCCGGCGGGATGGATTTTGGGTTTGCAATGGACGGGGCAGGTCTTGGGGGACATCAAAAATAAGGTGCTGTTCTTTTGGTGGCAGCAGCCGATGGCGATCGAGATTCCTTGGGTGCCGTTAACGGGGTTGGCAATTTTGTCTGCTGTTGTAAGCCCTTGGTTGATTCGGTTTCAGCTTCAACGATCGGGTGCAGTCAAGACTTTATCTGCAAGCCAACTTGCAAACTACAGCGCCGAAGCCTGTCGGATTTTAAAACAACATTGCAAAGATAAAAAACAATCCTTGCCTCGATTAGAAATCATTGAATCTGATTTGCCGCTAGTCCTGAGCTATGGCATTATTCCTCAACATCAGACCATTGCAGTGAGCCGATCGGTGCTCACACAATTAAATGAAGGCGAGATTGCGACGCTGTACGCTTTAGAGATTAATAATTTACACAATTGGACCACAGCAATATTGTCATCAACGACATCACTGGCGCTGCTGCCTTATCTTTGCTACTGGGAATGCGCTCAATGGGCCGATCGGTTTTTGAATTTGTCGCTACAACCTCAGAAAATTAAGCCTTTGAGTTGGGTTTGGGCATTGGCGGGAAATGCTTTTGGGATTGCGGCTTCTGTGGGCTATGGGGTCTTTGCTGGGTTGCGTTGGATGGGGCTATGGCTATCGCGTTTACGATCGGATCAAGGCGATCGGCAAGTTTGCAATCTGACGGGCAACCCTAACGGCCTTGCGAGTACGCTGATGCAGCTGCGATCATCCATGCAGCAGTCGCTTAATCATCCTCAAGCATTTTTATTAGAAGCATTAGAACACTTGTTGCCGATCGCCCGCCAAGAGTCTGCCACGGCTCCCCTCAGCGGCGTTGAGTCTTGGTGGACCCTGAACCAATCGCAACGCCCGACAGAGTTACGTCTTGGACGTTTGGCATCGATCGCTCAGCAATGGAACCTCATGCCAGTTTGGTCCGTAAAGCCAATGTTAGATCAGCTTCCCAGTGCAGATATTCGGACTTGGGCAACGACTTTTACTTGGGCTGTTGGTGGATATCTTTTAGCGTTGATTGCTTGGGGCATTGGCTGGATTGCCTATGCTTTTGGTCAACAGCGTCTGGCGTTTTTGGGCAGTGATTATGCCTTGTTTATTGGGCTGTCGCTATTGGGATTTGGGTTGGGAACTTGGATGAGATTTAATGCCTTTTTCCCGGAGTTGACGACCAGTATGAGTCGCTGCGATCGGGCAAGACCGGGACAAGTTGAAGACTTCACGGCTGAGGATCTTGCTGTGGTGGATGCCATGCGCCATGCTAGTGCAACGCCTCTTAAGCCGCAATTAACAATGCTTCAAGGCCAACTCCAAGGACGCAGCGGAGCCTCTAATTGGCTAGGTCAGGATCTATGGCTGGAGATGCCATCCGGCGACAAAATCAAACTTCATTTTGGGTCAAGTTTGGGACCAGTAGGATTGCTACTGCGAGAGCTTTGGGGCCGTGAACGAACTCTGGCGCAGTCGGTGGGGGAAACGGTGACGATCGCGGGCTGGTTGCGGCGCGGTGGGACGCTTTGGATGGATGTGGAGGCGGCCCGAACCCGTCATACTGTGATATCTGGAGGACATCAGATTTGGTCTATTTTGATTGGGGGATTGTTTGTGGGGATTGGTTTGTTTGTGATGCTGTGATGCTAAATCAATTCGCTGCCTTTACTGTTTGAATAGTTAAAACTTGCGGAGGCGTTGCATCTGCTGGATAAATCAAATCCACTGTGACTCGGCGCTTTTCGCCCGGTTGCATTTTTAAAGTGGCTAATGCTTCACCCATTTGGCCGCGTCGTTGAACTAAATGAAAATAGCGAGTTTGCGATCGGTTATCATCATCCACATAGCGAATTCGCACTGTTCCTCGGAAAAAGACATTCTTAGGTAGCGGTTCAAAAAAGCGCAAACCCTTTTCTGTATCCTCTCGTTTTAAGGGCGTTTCGATCGCCACTCGAACGGTTTGCATCGCATTACTTTTGTTCTCCAATGGCAAGGTCACATTGTATTCAATGCCATAGTTTCCGTGGGCTTC
>JANMIS010000651.1:0-2694 GCA_031375925.1 Synechococcales cyanobacterium OTE_70_concoct_197_sub | reverse complement strand
GATCCGAAGCTTGGTCAATAACAACGCCAGCGATGATGAAAGCCGGTGACCTAGCTGCCAAGGCCGTTTTTTTAAAGCCAAAAGAATGGGAACAGGAGAATATCGAGTGATGGTGCCCAGAGAAGATGCTGTTCGTACCTTAACGCGTCGCTCTTGCTGATTAACCGTTTGCCTTGCTGCTCATTCTTTTGCCCCCATTCTCCTGACTTAGGCGAACACGCTAGTCTATGGAGGAGATGCGATTGCTGTTGTATTCACCCGAGAGAGCGAAGAGAATGCAGTTTGACTTGACACTATCCGATTAAATCGTGAGCCTAACATGATCCACCGCAAGATGTTTTTTTGTCTCGTGTTTCTCGCTTTCACTTCCGCGGTGAAAGCGGAAACGCCACTAAACATTCTGATACTTTACGCTGATGATTGGAGACATGACACTCTTGGTTGTGCTGGGCATCCCATCGTCAAGACGCCGAACATTGACCGTCTCGCAAGTGACGGAGTTCGGTTTAGGAACAACTTTGTTACAACCTCGATCTGCGGAGTGAGTCGAGCAACGCTTTTCACTGGGCAATGGATGTCGCGACACGGCAACCCCGCGTTCGAAAAGTTTAAGACTCCTTGGGAGCAGACTTATCCAGGGGTACTACGCCAAAATGGCTATCATGTTGGTTTGGTTGGCAAGTGGCACAATGGTAAGTTCCCAGCCGACAAATTCGATTTTGGACGTTCTTATTCTGGTGTACACTGGATTAAGCAAGACGACGGATCGCAGATTCACGTCACCGTCAAGAACGAGAAAGATGCAATGGAGTTTTTGCGGACGAAGCCTAACCAAAAACCCTTTTGCCTCAACGTCTCCTTCTTTGCTACCCATGCAGAAGATTCCAACCCAAAGCAGTACCTTCCTCAATCGGAAAGCGCATCCCTTTACTCAGACGTTACAATCCCCGTTCCAAAAACGGCGAATGACGATTCCTTCAAGAAACTCCCATCGTTTATTGCCAATGAAAAGAATGAGGGGCGCAATCGATGGCATTGGCGATTTGATACCCCGGAGAGGTATCAAGAGTACATGAAAAACTACTACCGACTCGTTACCGAAGTGGATACAGCATGCGGTCGCATTATAGAACAACTAAAAACCAGCGGCGAGTATGAGAAGACGCTGATCGTCTTCACCACAGACAACGGGTACTTTCATGCTGAACATGGATTGGCCGACAAGTGGTATCCATACGAGGAGAGCATTCGCGTTCCATTAGTCATTCGCGACCCTCGTATGCCTTCCAAAGCACGAGGATCGGTCAACGACAAGATGACGTTGAACGTCGATTTGGCTCCAACGATCATCGGCGCATCTGGCGGGCAGATTCCGGCCGGAATGCAGGGAAAGGATCTTTCGGTACTGTACGGCGGGGATGCTGAAAAAGCGAATGCCGATTGGCGAAAGGATTACTTTTACGAGCACGCCATTATCAGGGACAAGGACTTTATTCCGGCATCCGAGGCACTGGTACAATTGGATTGGAAATACATCTATTGGCCTGACTTCAACGTGGAGCAGTTGTTCCATCTGGCTCAGGATCTGCACGAAGAAATTGACGTGGTCAGTCAACCGGAATATCAAATGCGACTAGCCGCGATGCGAACCCGATTTCAGGTGCTCAAACAAGCAGCAAAGTGATCTTGTATGACCGTCACGTAACACGGCCTTGGCTTGGGCAGGATTCGCATTGTGCCACGAACTTGCACGTCGCGTTATGGGACAGTTTTAGAGGTGCATCCGAAGCGATTTGGATGCCTGCTCGGGCGTGACCGTGTTGATAAAACAGTCCGAGCCCCACTCGAATCCAGCGACTTTGCTTAGGCGGGGAATGACACGTAACCGCCAGTGATAGGACTCCTCATTTCCGCCACCGAACGGACTCGTTTGAAGAACGAAGTTGTATGCTGCCAAGGGATGCGCCGCCTCAAGTGCTCCAAGCGTCTTTTTGACAACCACTGCCAAATCCCCGCGTTCTTCGTTGCTTATTTCCTCAAACCTGCATTTGTGCGCTCTCGGGATAATGGAAAAGCTGTACGGGAACCGTGATGCAAAAGGACACAAAGCAACAAAGTGCTCTGAGCTAAGGAAGATTCGCTCTTGTCGCTCTTCCTCTTCGTTCATCAACTGGCAGATGTAACAGCAGCCATACTCACGGTAATGCTGCACCAATCGCTGATTTGTCTTTTCGACATCGCGTGGCACAAAGTCCAAGCTGATCAGCTGGCTATGCGAATGGAACAAAGACGCACCTGCATCCGCCCCGAAATTTTTGAAGACAACCCCGTACTTTAGGTCACGCTGCGCACGCCAATGGTTGAGGCGACGTCGGTACGCCTCGATAATCAGAGCTACATGTTCTACGGGAAGCGCTGTAATACTATCCAAATGGATGGGTGATTCGATGATCACCTCGTGCGCGCCGCGTGGAATGTTTCGCTGAAAGAGATGCTCCGCGGTTTCAGTTTGCAGCTGTTGGGATGTCGAACCGGCTATCGAGCTTACCGACCCACCGAGAACCGAGGCACCGAGCAACGGGCCATTCATTGATTCCGAAAACGTATCATGCTGGGGCACTGCCGGGAATTTATTAGGGACGACTCGGACTTGCCAAGATTGCCGAACTATCTTTGCGGCGCTGGATCTTCGGT
>JANMIS010000585.1:0-8729 GCA_031375925.1 Synechococcales cyanobacterium OTE_70_concoct_197_sub | reverse complement strand
AGTGCCGCGACTTCGCGTGCTTATGCCTTTCGCTATGGCGAGGGCTTTAATGAAAACGTCGATCTCGAAGGCTTAGCGGCGGCGAATCTAGCGGCGGGATTAACTGGCACCTTTGTCGTCAATGGTAGCCCGACAAAAACTGAAATTGTCGATACCGCAGGTGGACGCAGCCAAGTCGCGCAATTAGCCACAGTCGCTGTCGTGCTAGTCGTCATCTTATTTCTGACTCAGCCCATTAGCTACTTACCTAATCCAGTTTTAGCCGCAATTGTATTTTCGATCGGATTAAGATTAGTAGATATAAAAGGACTGCGATCTATTTTTAAAACCCATCCTGAAGAATTCTATTTAGCGATCGTTGCAGCGATTACGGTAGTGTTCATCGGCGTTAAAGAAGGCATTATCATGGCAGTCATGTTGTCGCTGATCTTACACGTCCGCCATAGCTATCGACCGCATTCAGCGATCGTCATTCCCGATGACAAGCGACTGTGGCAAACGATTCCTGTCCAAATGGGCAGTGTTTCGGAACCCGGTTTAATTATCTATCGATTCAGTCGCGATTTATTTTATGCTAATGCTACTTTCTTCTCGGAAGAGATTGAAGGATTAGTCAAAAATGCCTACCCACCTGTGCGATGGCTGATTTTAGAAGCTAGAGCGATCACTGATATTGATTACTCGGCATCTCTAACGATTTGTGATGTTGCCAACGAACTAAAGGCTCAGAATGTGGTTTTTGCCATCTCTGGGTTGCCGCCACAAACCAGCAGACAGTTCGATCGCGATGGACTCACAGATTTAATCGGTCGCGATCGATTTTTTAACCATTTAGAAGACGCATTGGCGGTTTTCCATGATGAACCAACAGTCTAATCAGCATGAATTTGGTCAAGGCGGGGCAGGCGTTTTTTGTATCCTGTCACGAGACCAAAGTATCAAAAGCCCGATCGGTTCAGGACACCGATCGGGCTTTGCTACTAATCATTTATTTGGATACTAACCCAAACCCAAATCCGTCACCGCACCCAAGTGGCTTGATGAAACGAGCTTGGCATATTTCGCCAAGACTCCTCTGGTGTAGCGAGGAGCAGGTGGAGTCCAACTGGCCCGACGTTTTGCTAATTCATCATCGGATACATTGATTTGTAGAAGTCTAGCGGGGGCATCGATCGTAATCGAATCGCCTTCATTCACTAAGGCAATGTTGCCGCCCACAAAGGCTTCTGGTGCAACGTGACCCACGACCATTCCGTAGGTGCCACCGGAGAACCGACCATCGGTAATTAATCCAACAGAATCCCCAAGACCAGCCCCAATAATTGCCGCAGTCGGAGCGAGCATTTCCCGCATTCCTGGGCCACCCTTCGGTCCTTCGTAACGAATTACGAGAACATCACCTGCGTCAATTTTGTTGGCCAAGATTGCCGCTAAGCAAGATTCTTCGGATTCAAATACGCGGGCAGGTCCGGTGATGATTGGATTTTTTACGCCTGTGATTTTGGCGACCGATCCGTTTTGGGCGAGATTGCCTTTGAGGATTGCCAGATGGCCTTGGGCATACATTGGATTATCCCAAGGACGAATGACAGGATGACCTGCGATCGGTTCGTGCGCTTTTGGCTCATCGGGAATATTCGCCAATCGTTCTGCGATGGTTTCACCCGTTATGGTCATGCAGTCGCCATGAATTAATCCATGGTTCAACAGCATTTTCATCACTTGGGGAATGCCACCTGCGCTGTGCAGGTCTGTGGCAACATATCGACCGCTGGGTTTTAAATCGCAAATGACTGGAACCTTAGCCCGAATGATTTCAAAATCATCTAGATTTAACTCGACTCCAGCAGAATGGGCGATCGCTAGGAAATGCAGCGTTGCATTGGTCGAACCGCCGACAGCCATAATGACAGCGATCGCATTTTCAATGGATTTGCGCGTAATGATATCTCTTGGCAGGATTTGTTTGCGAATTGCTTCAACGAGAACTCGACCTGATTCCTCAGCACTGACGGCCTTCTCCTCATCTTCCGCCGCCATTGTGGATGAATAAGCTAAGCTCATTCCCATGGCTTCAAACGCAGAAGACATGGTGTTGGCGGTAAACATTCCACCGCAAGAACCCGCACCAGGGCAAGCATTGCGTTCAATGTCGGTCAAATAATCTTCAGTGATTTTGCCTGCGCTAAATTGACCCACAGCCTCAAAGGAACTCACCACGGTCAGGTCTTTACCATCGTGATGACCGGGCTTAATGGTGCCGCCGTAGACGAAGATCGCAGGCACATTCATTCTTGCCATAGCAATCATGGCACCGGGCATATTTTTATCACAGCCTCCGATCGCCAAAACCCCGTCCATACTTTGGCCCGTAACAGCCGTCTCAATGGAATCTGCAATGACATCCCGCGACACCAGGGAATACTTCATCCCTTCGGTTCCCATGGAAATGCCATCACTAATGGTAATGGTTCCGAACATTTGCGGCATTCCCCCAGCCTCACGCATTGCTTTTTCTGCGCGAATAGCTAGGGAATTGATTCCCATATTGCAGGGTGTAATGGTGCTGTAGCCATTAGCCAAACCCACGATCGGCTTAACAAAATCAGCATCTTGAAATCCCACAGCGCGAAGCATGGCGCGGTTGGGCGATCGTGCAGCACCTTGTGTGACGACACTGCTTTTACGATTGTCTACCATAGGGAGCCTCGCTGTTGAGAACGACATAAACTGGGTGAGTTAGGTATTGTACAAGGACACCGCACCCATAGTCTCCAAAAATCCCACATAACAACCAACCAACAACGTAACGTGCGTTAAGCGAAGCAACGCACGTGGCCCAATCACCCCACAGCCCCCAACAAAATCAATTGCTGCCGCTGCAACGATCGCACCTCCTCCAGCCCAATCCCCGCCGCCCTCGCAATCGCCCCCACCGTCATATTCCCATCACAAGCCTTCATAAAATCAAACGCTTCATCACTCAAATTAACAATTTGATAATCACAATTAAAAATCATCTTACTTTCCCAACCCTCCATACAAGGACTCCGTTCAGGAATCGATCGCAGCAGCGCATCATCATCCGACCAATCGGACTTCACCAAAGGCGGCTTACTCAAAAAAAACTCATAGTGTGTAAAAGAACCCGGATCTAAGACCTCCGCCAACCGATACCGATCGCGCACACTCAGGCTCTCAGCACGCGCCATTAACTCCGGCGAATTCCCAATCAAGCGATCGAGTTCCCACAGCTTCGGATTAGAAAACCCGACAAAATCTAACCCCGAAGCCGCCGCAAAATCCAACACCGTATTCACGTTGTAATCAATCTCCTGAGGATGCACATACATATCCGCAAAGCATTCATCCTTGTGGTTTTCCATAGACCAGCGATCGAGTTCCCGTTGCTTCAACCGATTCCCCTCCGGCAAAGTCGCAAACACCTCCCGCCCAATTTTCACCCCGTCTCGATAATCACCGCGCTGATCGCCTTGCAATAGCGCGATCGCCTCCTGCATTAACTTAATTTCCCAACGCCCAAGTTCACCATAGACAAAAATATGAAAAATCCCACCGGGAGCGAGTTTCTCCGCCAACGCCTTAATGCCGCGAATCGGGTCCGGCGTATGGTGCAGCACCCCCACGCAGTTAATCATGTCAAACTGCCCCGGCAACTGGTCCACATCAAACAAACTCAAATGATGAAACTCCGCCCCCACCGCCCCACTCCGACGGCAGCGTTCTCTTGCCACCTCCAAAGCCCCCGCACTCAAATCCACCGCCGTCACCTGCGCCTCCGGATTCAAATGCACCAAATACTCCGTACTGCACCCCGTGCCACAGCCCGCATCCAAAATCCGAATATCCTGCCGATCGGGTTTCCGTCCCGCACAAAAATTATACGCCGTATCCCAATTCCAGCGCCAGTTGTAGCCCGGAGGCGGTGAATCCACAATGGGTTCCGGCGGGAAGGGATAGGTGTCGTAGAGATTTGCAACCGTTTTGCTGACAGATTGCAGATCAGGGGCAACGATCGCAGGCAAATTAGACTGGGGATTGGATAGGGGGTTCGGCATAGTGAAACGTTAAAGGCAGATATAAAACGCCTTTTAGTTTCTCATTAATTTGTCGGTTTTGGCTTCGGTGTCGCACTGTCCGTCGCTTGAGGGCTTGGAGATTCAGTAGGTTTGGGAGACTCAGTGGGTTTGGGTTTAGGCGGCAAGGTGAAATAGATGTTGCCTTTGTCATCCTTGCGCTCGATCGCCCCAATCTCCAAGAGCTTCGCCCTAGCCCGTGCCTTCGTCGTTTCATCCTTCGTCACGATCGCCTGATCGTAAATCGTACTCCAAGACCACAGCAGCATTTGACTGTTATTGGGGTCCGTCCGAATGAATTCTGCCGTCTGCTTAAAAATCGGTCCCACTTGCCGCGTATCAGGATCGCTAGAAGCCAATGCCCAATCCCCTGCTTGATCGTAGGAAAACTGCGCCGCCTGCAAATCATTCACCATCAAAAGCTGATCCAAACCCTTCAATCGCCACACTAGGAACGATTTAGGATGAGCCTTCGGAGTCAAAGCCGTCGTGCCCCGATCCATCAGCGCGATCGCCTCGTCCGGTTTTCCCATTTGGTACGACATAATCCCGCTGAGAAACACGTAGCTATCCACAAAGCGAGGATCCAGTCGAGTCATCAGATCAAAATATTTAGGCGCAAGGTCATAGCCAACTGCCTTTCGCGTCGCCGAATCCCCGTCATACTGAATCAAATTCAAAAATGCCCAATTCGCCATCATATTGTCAAAGCCAAAGCTCGGCGATCGGCTTACCAATGCAAGCCGTAGTGCTTCTTGACGCTGATCTTCCGCTGATGCCACTTCCCGCGCCGCCAACTGAGTCAATTGAGGCTGCTGAAGCTTAATGATGCCCGCAATTCCCAAGGCTGCGATCGTCATTTTCAAGAAGCCAGAGCCAAAACGTAGCAATGGAAAGGAAGAGGACATAAAAATTGACATAAAAAATGTTGACACAAGACCTAGTTCAATCTTGGAGCGAGTAGACTTTACCCATCATGCCTTCCAATTCAAAAATCGTCACAGAGAATCCAATTGAAGATTACTGGCGTAATCTATAGTGAAATCTTTAAATGCTGCATCTAGAAGCACTTTTCATCATCCGTATTCTGCTCATAACGTTTAGTAAAACTTTCCCGCTTATCACCCTGACCTTCTGTATTTGGGAATACTCAGACTGAGGTTCAGCCTTAAGTGCATAAGTTTATAAACCCATAGTTGGTCAGTAACCCATAGTTAGGTCTGTTCTAGATCCTGCGGTCTCTTTCCACATTCAGACTGTTTGCTAACTTCCTCAACCATTCGGTGACTTCTCTATGAAGCGTATTTCTTCATCTTTCCTCCGTGCTTCACTGTTGACCGCCAGCCTTGCGGTAGTGGCCACCACCACCACCTTCCTCAGCCCGACTCCACAAGTTCGTGCAGCATGGCAACAGGACAGCCCCAAAGCGGTTCTGGATGAAGCTTGGCAAATTGTGAATCGGGAATATGTCGATGGCACCTTTAATAAAAACGACTGGCAAGCCATCCGTGCCAGCCTTATTACCCCTGACTACAATTCTAAGGAACAAGCCTATGGGGCACTGCGTAAAGCTCTGAAGCTTTTAGAAGATCCCTACACTCGTTTCATGGATCCCAAGCAATTTGAATCCTTAACTAGCCAGACCTCCGGTGACTTGGAAGGCGTGGGCATTCGTCTAGAAGCTGAGGCAAAGACCAAAGTTCTCACCGTCGTTGAGCCACTACCCAACTCACCTGCATCCCGTGCAGACATTCGATCGGGCGATCGGGTTCTCTTCATTGATGGCCGTTCCACTAAAGGCATGACCGTAGAAGAAGCTTCTAGCCTAATTCGAGGTAAAGGCGGCACTGCTATTACGTTGAAAATTGAACGGGACGGCAAGCTGATTACGCTTCCATTAGTTCGAGCCAAAATTGAGCTTCAGGCTGTGCGTTACAGCGTGGCCCAAGAGGGCAGTATGCGCGTCGGGTTCATGCGTCTGAACGAATTTAGTAGCCATGCCGCTGACCAGATGCGACAAGCGATCAAAACGCTGAAAAACGATCGGGTCGATGGCTTCGTTTTGGACCTGCGGGGCAATCCTGGTGGGCTGCTTCAAGCCAGTATTGAAATCTCCCGCATGTGGATTGACCAAGGCGGCATCGTCAAAACCGTCAACCGTAAGGGCGGCAAGGAAGAGACTGTCGCAAACCGAACCTCCATGACAGACTTACCTTTGGTGGTTTTAGTCGATAAAAACTCAGCGAGTTCCAGCGAAATCTTGACTGGAGCATTGAAAGATAACAACCGCGCCACCGTCATCGGCACCCAAACCTTCGGGAAAGCCTTGGTGCAGTCGGTTCATCCTTTGGCGGATGGGTCGGGGATAGCGGTGACGATCGCCCACTATTACACGCCCAACGGCACCGACATCAGCGAGAAAGGCATCGAGCCTGACATCGTGGCACCCATGGCCCGCGACCAACTCGAACGCCTCTACACCAACCCGAAACTCCTAGGCACTCTCGACGATCCCCAATACGTGCGAGCTGTGACCACTTTGAAGAAGCTGTCCTCACAGAAAAGTATCGGTCAAACCTCTGGCCAAAATTCTCCTCAAATGTCGAATTAGAAAGCTTGGATTCGAACCTAAACTAGCGACGATCGCACAGACACCACCCAGGCCCTCGCCTGGGTTTTTGTTAGGGTTTGAACGAGGGGAGAGAGTTCGTTGATTTCGGTTAGGCCATTGCTATCTTGAAGGCTTATACCTTTTTGGTAGAGCGTGTAGCCTTTGTTGCGGGCAAATCGTATTCCCGTGTAGTACCTTGGATCCAATCCTAAGGTGATCGTTTTGAGCTGAGCTTGGTGGAACTGCTCTTGTTGCTGCTGTGGGGGCAAATGGGAGACTTCTTGGGCTTTAAACAAGTCTCGATCGCACCATCGCCGACAGAGATCGCTCAAAATCGGGTCTGGGTGTGTTTGCCAGCGCTGTAAATGATATTGGAATACGGTGTCGTCCCCGGCCAAATAGTCGGCGAGTGCGATCGGCACCTGTTCCGCATTCATCCAAGCCTTAGCCGTGTCGTCAATTGGCAGCGTTTCACCCAAAGCTAGCAAATCCCGCGCTCTTGTAATAGCGCGATCGAGCACCCAAGTAGCCGCAATATTTTTCCCGTGGTTATAAACCTGCGAATACATAAACGATCGCACCACTAGATAGTGTTCGATCGCCGCCAATCCTTTTCGCGCCACCACCAACTGCTGCGTCACCGGATCCACCTGTAAGGCCAGCAAGATCCGATCGAGATCCAGACGACCATAGGACACACCCGTCATGTAGCTGTCCCGCATGAGATAGTCGAGCCGATCGCAGTCCAATTGGCTGGAAATCAACTGCCAGAGACAGGGAATGGGATGTTTTTTCTCGTAGATTTGGACGAGTTGCGATCGGAGATTTGGGTCAAAGCGATCGAGCAGTTTTGCGATCGGCTCAGACTCGTTGAGTAGTTTGCAGGTCCAAGCTTCGTGATGGGTGCGAAAGACTTCTTCTCCCGTGTGGCTAAAGGGTCCATGGCCGATGTCATGGAGCAAAGCCGCCACGAGGACCAAAGCTCGGTGAGGGAGTAGCTGCGGCGCGGACAAACAAAGCCGATCGATCGCCCGTCGGGTAATGGCCATCACGCCCAAGGAATGGGTAAACCTGGAACCCTCACCGCCCTGAAAGGTCAAGCTCGCAGGTCCCAACTGCCGCAACCGTCGCAATCGCTGAAACGCAGGCGTATCAATTAACGCAATCAATAGCGCCTCGGCTCGATCGGTCCGATTGAGGGTGATCGCGCCATGGAGAGGATCGTGGTAGGTGCGTTCAGTAGACAGTCTGGTGGACATGGCGATCGATGGGTTGTGGTATTCAAAAACCGGGGTTCGACTCCGCTCACCCCTCAAGCTTTCATCTAAGCTAAGTTTTCGTGGACTGAGCAGAGTTTTCGCGGGGTGAGCGGAGTCGTAGTTTACGTTCGTAAGGACTAGCCCGGACCTTGCCTAAGCGTTCGGGACTGCTTCTAAAAAGTCGATCGCTGCCTTGTACTGCGGGTCTGCATCCTTACCAATGTCCTGAGACGCAACTTGACCGAGTTCTACAGTGCGATCGGGTGTGATCCCCAGCTTGTTAATGTCATTGTGATTCGGCGTTTCATACCTTGCCACCGTCACCGCCAAGCCTGACCCATCGGATAGATCAAACAACGACTGAATCAACCCTTTCCCAAAAGTTTTCTCCCCAATCAACGTCGCCCGCTCATTATCCTGCAACGCCCCCGCCAAAATCTCACTCGCACTCGCCGTCCCCTTGTTCACCAGAACCACCAACGGATCGCCTGTCACTGCGCTGGCCGTCGCTTCATAGGCTCCTAATGCACCCTGACGATTGACGGTGTAAACGATCGTCCCCTCATTAATCCAAAGCTTAGCAATGTCAATCCCCGCTTGCAGCAAGCCACCGGGATTGTTTCTCAGGTCTAAAATGTACCGATCGGCCCGCTGCTTCTCCAATGCCTCGATCGCACTAGCCACCTCTGCCTGAGCATTGGCGTTGAATTGCGTCAGACGAATGTAGCCGACTCGATGATGCTCAGTTGGACGAAGTTCAGA